>CAZOTX010000027.1:0-9117 GCA_964582835.1 uncultured Pseudomonadota bacterium
ACAGTTATAGATGGGAATGGAAATGCTTGTTCATTAATAAACAGTCTATATCAATGCTTTGGAACTGGATTAGTCGTCCCTGAAACTGGTATAGCACTTCAGAATAGAGGTTGTCTATTTTCCACTAAAAATGAACATCCAAACCTCTTAGAGCCAAATAAAAGGCCCTACAACACTATCATTCCATGCATGATTACTAAGAATAGTAATCTTGTAAGCAGCTTAGGAGTAATGGGAGGATTCCAACAACCGCAAGGTCATTTACAAGTAATATCTAACTTGATTGATTTTGGTATGAATCCTCAGGAGGCTTTAGACACTGAAAGATTTAGTGTCAGTATCGAAAATGAAACTGTTTTTGCCGAGGATTTATTTAATACAGATATTATTGCTGCTTTAAGATTAAAAGGGCACTCTGTATCTATCTTTTCCGGATTTGACAGAGGATTATTCGGTGGGGGACAAATTATTGTTAGAGATAACGAAGAAGGTATGCTTTTAGGAGGTTCTGATCCTAGGAAAGATGGATTATCAGTAAGTTTTTAATAAAAATTTTTTCTATATGTTTAATTAACACATAAATATATGAAATATATCTATTTTTTTTAAAAATCGAATCCATTATTGATCCACATAAGGGAAATTATACCAATTTCCCCAAAAATAATACCTACCCAAAGGCGTTTACCAAAAAAATAAAAGCCTACAAAAGCCATGAGCATGGCGAGCAATCTATGCCAAAGTGGAACAAATGCTAGTAGTCCAGACGGAAAGATCAGAGTTCGTGCTACCAGGGCAGCAATGATTCCATATGCCAAGCAAGTGAACCACTCAAAGATAGGGTGGTTAGCTTCTATACGATGGCTAATCATGACCGCAGTAAAACGCCATACATAGGTTGCTAAAACAGCAGAAAAGAAAATTATCCAGGCCGATGTTTCAACCATTACCTTCCTTATTTTTCCAAAATATTTGAAGTTTGTTACGCAGTAAGTAGGCCAAAGTTCCTGCAATCAAACCCGACAAAACTAGTCCCCATTCAGGTGTCAGCAAATGTATAGTTGGTCCAAGAATACAACCAAATACAAAAGCAATTATAAAAGGTAAGTGTATTGTGTTTGACATAATCAGTCCAAAATAAATTGGCACCAAAAAAATAAGACAGATCGATACCGTTTGAGACATACTCTCGTAAAGAATGTATCCCTGAAGAACACCAATGATTCCTGCTATCATACAGGTTAAGGAAAAACCCAAAAAATATGCCACCCTTCGCTCAGACCTTATCTCAGGACCTGTCTGAAGCATTTCTGCCCAGGTATTGATTGATATCATATGAGCAAGCAAATAATTCCATCGACGATTGTGAGGGGATTTTTCAAAAATAGGCATCATAGATAGTGTCATTGGCATAAATCTAGCGTTTGCTCCTGCTACCCCAAGAACCACAGCAATTAATGGAGCACCCATTCCAAACAGTTCAACGTGAACCACCTGTCCCGGGAGGCCCCAAATCATAATAGTCGATAACATAGACATATAAAGCGAAAATCCTTGTTCTTGAGCAAAGGATCCAAACCCTGTCATTGCTGAAAAGAGTAGCAGTGCTGGCAAACCAAAGGCATTCCTAATGCCTGCGAAAACAGCTTTTGAATTAGTTTCAAGTTCTACCATCAATTATTGAAAAAATATATTAATTAAAATTTGTTGTTATGTTCAAATTATTTTGATTTGCTGATAACTGAATTTAAACACACAGATAATTTGATTTACTAAAAACTTCATAACGATATTGAATTATCTTTAAATAGTTACAAATTTTTCTTGGATAATGTAAATATTTTTACTTAAAGATTTTTTCTGTGAATTAGAATTCAAAATTCATAATTATAAGCCAGTCAAAATTATTTTCCTTTAAATTCTAAAACATCGTAGAATTTAGTTTTACTAAAGTTTAAATCAATAGTAAACTCTTCCCAGATCAAACTCAACATACTTAAAATAGTTGACCATGGAACGAGATTTCACTAGTCGTAACCACCACGACATGGGAGGGCTTGAGGCAGGACAAATCAAACCTCTGGAACACGACTATGAACTTTGGGAAAAAAACGTGGATGCGATGATGGTACTGCTAACATCAAAGTCCCCAAAACTAATGAGCGTTGATCAACTCCGTAAGGGAATAGAAAGTCTCCCTCCCGATGCATATGAAAAGATGAGTTACTATGAACGATGGATATTTTCTATCACTCAAGCCTTGCAATACAATGATGTCCTAACAACCAAAGAGCTCAGTCGCAAATTGGAGGAGGTTCAAACTCGTTATGAAACTATTATAACATGACCCCTGTCTTTCAACCAGGTGACGCCGTGCGGATTTTAAAAGGCTCACCACCCGGACATATCCGTACACCGTTTTATGTAAGAGGATGCGAGGGTATAGTTGAAAGATTTGTCGGGAATTACCAAAATCCGGAGGAGATGGCTTTTGGACGTTTCGATACGCCTATTGTGCCACTATATCGGATCCGTTTCAAACAGCAGAATATCTGGCCAGATTATCGTGATAACCCACAAGACACAATTGAAGTTGAGATATACGAATTCTGGTTAGAACCTATAAATCTATAGAAAATATGAAAAGCTCACATACTCATGAAAACTTTACCATGGATTCGGTCCCATCAACTTATTATCAATTTTTGGAAATATCTGTTCGTGAGCTCCTTATCGAAAAAGGATTGTTGAGTGCTGAGGAAATCCGAAAAACTGTCAAAGAAATGGATTCCCGCGGTCCGGAACGTGGAGCACAAGTGGTCGCCCGTGCATGGGTTGACCTTAATTATAAGCAATTACTTTTGCAGAATGCATCATACGCCGTCAAGAAACTAGGAATAGACATTGGACCGCTTCAACTGATGGTTGTGGAGAACACACCAAAAGTCCATAATTTGATAGTCTGTACCCTTTGCTCGTGCTATCCACGCTCTCTGCTCGGACTTCCTCCTGATTGGTACAAAAGTCGTGAATACCGCTCACGTGCAGTACGTGAACCAAGAGCAGTTTTAAGAGAATTTGGAACAAATCTTCCAGTCGATATGGAAGTGAGGGTACATGACAGCACAGCTGATTTACGCTATCTCGTTCTTCCTCTGCGTCCAGAAGGTACTCAACACCTTACTGAGGATGAACTTGCCGCACTCGTAAAACGCGACTCAATGATCGGAATTACTACAGTTGAATTTTATTAAATTTTTAGGTATGACTTGTCTAGGGGAAAAAACTAAAAACATAATTTGTTATTTAGTCACTTGGTAGAAAAATTGATGAATTTCTTGTGATCGGTTGTTGAAGATGTTCTCATAACTTTATATCCTAATGTAATAATATTGTTTACTAAGAAATCAGTAATTACTCATGCATAAAATATTAAGTAAAATAATTCCTTCTTGAAATATAATTGTATAATTTGCGCTATCAGAAAGTCCCACGAATTAATATATCAAAATGATGCTATGAACAAATTACTAATTACAATTTATATTTTAACAATTGTTTTTTTATTTGGATGTACAAATGAAGTCGATTATGTTGGTGAATTGCAAAACGAAAAACCACACGGAAAAGGAAGCATTACTTATGAAAATGGGGAAAGATACGAAGGAGAATGGAAGGAAGGTTTGAAAGAAGGTGAAGGGACTCTTACAACTCCTGGCGGCTGTAAATATTCAGGGGAATGGAAGAATGACAAAATGGAAGGTCAGGGAACTTTTACCTGCCCTAATGGGGAATTTTATTTAGGAGAGTGGAAAGACGGGAAAAAAAATGGACAGGGTACTATGGTTTTTGAAGACGGGACTAAGATAGATGGTGAGTTCAGAGATAACAAACCATGGAAAACTACACTTTCTAACTAAAACGCTTTTATTTCCATAACTCACCGGAAGTTGATTGAAAATAATTTCAAAAAAGTTTTAATACTGTATCTTACTGAACAATTATTGTATGTTTGGTCTAAAACTCAATAAGCTGATCTTCATCATGACCTGAGATTCAAAACCATCCACGTTCATCGATTTTATTGTATAACATCAATATTTTCAGAGTACTACAATAATTTAAATTTCTTAAAAAGTTTCTCCCCACGAATCACTGCATCAAATTCGCCAATTTTTTATTCTACTATCAACTTGGTTTGTACGAATAAATGATATAAGATACCGTGTTTAATTTTTAGTTAATCAAAGAACAACTAAAACTCAACAATGTATTTCTTTGAAAAATGGGTTAAAAACTATCCGAAACGCTTTGGCACTTTTCTCGCGCTGATTGGTGTGCTGATTCTAACCCCTGACACCATGATAATGAGATTATCAAATCTTGATCGATGGCCTCTTATGGGGTGGCGTGGAATTTTGATGGGAATTACTCTATTGATTATTTGGCGTTTTTTATTAAATTCTGAGCCAGCAAAAGAATGGCGTTCACTCTATACATGGCAAGGATTAGTTGTCATTTTTGCTTTTTCTGTAAATTCTATTTTCTTTACCCTTGGAATTATTGAAACTTCAGTAATGTTAGTATTAACTGCTTTAGCAACAATGCCTATATTTGCCGCAATTCTATCAAGTTTTATGTTAGGAGAAAAACAAGGATGGCTCGGTTGGGTAACTATAATTGCAGCTATGATCGGGGTATTTATCGTTGTTTATGATGGGAATAATGCGATTGGGAAACCCGAAGGCTCAACAATCCTAGGGGCTTTTTTTGGAGCTATTACTGCATTTGGACTGGCGCTCACCTTCACTATGGCCAGAAAATTTCCTGAGCTTGGAGTGGTTCCTGCCGGAGCTGTTGGGGCTCTGATTAGTGGTATTATAGGATTTTACTTAAGTACTGAAGGAAATATTTTTAATGCACCAATCTGGACGATATTTTTTATGGGAGTTATTATACTACCTGTATCATTTACTTTTCTTATTATTGCTCCTCGTTATACAACATCTGCAATCGTAAGTTTAATTATGCTTTTAGAAATGGTAATTGGGCCATTTTGGGTTTGGTTTGGAATTGGTGAAAGACCAAGTATGATAATGATATTTGGTGCCCTTGTGGTAATTGTCGTCATAGTTTTTCATATTTTTAGGACGCAATTATACCCAAGAGGAAAAAGCCTGTAATTCTAATTTGAATTAATTTTTAAAAATATTTTCTTAGTTTCAGAAAAATTTTACATTAAATAGTATATTTCCCTTCACCTTCCTATTCCTTCCAAAACTTAAATACTTGACATATTAATTAAATTGCTCTATAATGCTCATAAATAACTTCAAAAAAAATTTTTTGAAGATTTAATATTTGGTTCCATGATTGCAGTTTATAAAACATGTTCTTTCAAATATTGATTGTTTGAAAGCAGTGTTCAATATTGTGGACTTATTTTCAAATGTATTCCACCGGATGGAGTACTTTTTTTCCATGGCAGGAGTAAATATATCTCAAAGTTATGGGGAAAATATGAATGAGAATATTACCATATTTCTTATATTAATATCTAGCTTGTGCATCATCTCTTGCTCAAACAGCGAGGATCCTTCTGGTGCAACCTCCCAACTAAGTCAAGTACTTGATCAACCTAACTCAACTGACGACAGGAACAACATTGATGTTCCTGTAATATCATTGAACAGTTGCTACTTGATCGACAGTTCAACGATAGATAATTCAACGGTTAATACATCTTCAATTACAGATAATTCCAGTATAAAAGATTCAAACGTCAAAAATTGCTCTGCGGTTGTTAATTCAATAGTAGATAACTCCTCTAGTATTGATAATTCTACGGTAACTTTCTCAACTATAAATAAATCTTTTGTATGTGCAAAATCTTCAATCGACAATTCTACAATCGACAATTCGATAGTCTGTGATAATTCTACTATAGGAGGTGGTTCAACTGTAAAAAATGATTCATTAGTATGTAATTCTACAATCGACAATTCTACAATCGATAATTCTACAGTATGTAATTCTACGTTTGATGGTGTATCAATTATAGATAAGATAGTATCGGATTCAATTCGTCCAACAGTACTATCTGTTTCCTCAGAAAATGATAATACCACCGTCTATACCCAAGGTGGGAATATTTCTATTAAAGTAACATTCAGTGAATTTGTTTTTGTGGATAATTCAAGTGGTAACCCGCGTATCGAACTAGAAACAGGTAGTGATGATAATCATGCCACTTACATCAGTGGAAACTCATCCAACATCCTTACATTCCTCTACATAGTGGAGTCGGGAGACTGTGCAGCTATACTCGACTACACAGGAACAGATTCTCTAGATAATTACAATGGTAGTACTATCCAAGATAATTCTACCAATAATGCTATTCTCACATTACCTTCTCCTGGAAGTTCTGGATCACTTGGCCCAAGGAATTTTAATATCAATTTCGATAACAAACCGAACCGGTGTTAAGTGTTGATCATAAAAAAGGTTGTTTTTCAAAAAAACCATTATGATATTTAGAGTTTTGATGGTGTTCATTTCACTTATAATTGGAACTGAATTATTCGCGGAAGATAACAGTAGCAGAGAAGCAGGGGGCTTTTATTCCACATGGGGAAGCGGAGTTATGGGTAGCTACAATTACTCAAATGAAATACATTTTGTTGCTAGTCTTTCTTCAGGAGACTCTGCTACTGAAAGTAAGGGGAATGGAACATCAATTAAATCTCAGTCCACTATCCAAACATTTATCGCATTAGGGAGATATTTCCTAAGAGATTTCGGGATAACAGATGGCATATTTGGACAGGCTGGTCTTGCTTTTAGAAACTGGAACGGTACTGGAAAAATAATTGAAGAAAGTACAAAGGCAGAAATTGCTTCGTTAAAAATGAAATGGAGCCCTGTTGTAATTGTTACGGGGGTTGGGTGGCAAAAAGTCTGGGAACTAGGTTTAAGTTTTGGAATATCAATGAATGCCAGCATAGGCGGCTCCAGAACAATTAAATACACTGAAAATATGCATAGGTTAAGTAACTCTATGAAAAATGATTTGGAAAATAATACTGATTTCCCAACAAATTTAGTTGTCTATGTAGGCTACAATTTTTGATTGATGAATATGATAAAATACATTCTTTTTATGTTTTTTAACATTATACTGATTTCAGGATGTGGTGACGCACTTTCGACAAGTACCAAAGACAATTCAGCAAATATTACAAAAACTCTTCTAACAGGTACATGGACAGCGAAATGCAGCGATAACACTACTGCCTCAACTTCTTCTAAGACCGTACTTGTGTTTTCTGATTCAGGTGACAACCTAACTGCTACTACAACAAATTTTTCAGACTTAAGTTGTGTTACTCAAAGTTTTAATTTTACAAAAAAGTTAAATAACTTGAATCTTAACAATATCAAAACCACTACCTCTCAAAATCAAATAATATATAAATTCACTGCATCTATTACCGATATCTCAATAGAGCCTAAAACAAGCTTTACTTCTTCTTCTTTTAATGGTTCAAATTACTGCGGATCCTCTTCATGGAATTCCGAATCAGAAAAATCTGTGGCCGGACTGACCTGTAATTCAAATACACACAAGTCGGTAAATGATGATTACGTCGACATTGTCCAGATGGATTCTGAAAAAACGTTTATCAGGCTCGGGAATATTGATAACACAGCGAGTACTGGTTATCCAAAGACTCTTTATACTATGGAGTATTATAAGTAGTTTAGAGACCATTCTATAAAAAGTTCTCTTGTAAAATCTTACCAAAAAGTTTTTTTGACTCAATATATGCCACTCCCGACTAACAAATTAATGCTATCTGTCTTCTTCTAAGTTGACTGTTCTTGAACATGGAATTTAGCAAATCTCCTAAACAATATTTTTTAGAAAAACTAAAACATCATCCTTAGAAAAATAAATTTTTGGCCAGCTACTTGCTTTTATTACTTTATTTTATAGATTCGTATTCGGTCAAAAAGCAGAAAAAATGTATGCAACGTTAGAAAAGTCAAAAGCAATCATTAATGGTTCGTTAGTAATTTCCATATATTTAATTTTTTGGATTCTTCTTACAGTTGTAATGCCAATTATATCTCTTGGAATGAGATTTTACTCGAAAGAGCAAAGAATTTTAAAAGATTTAACTGAAGAACCAGAAGCTTGAAATCTAGTCATTAATTGAAATGTCAAAAGACTCTAAGGACGTTGGCCTGTAAAGTTTTAGTGCTCTTTATATATTGATTTTGAGGATGACTTTTCATCACACGGATAGTTGGTTTTGGGATTTTTTCCTAGAACATCTTGCTCTAAGTGATTTTCACTAATTGTCTCATCTGAAGATTTTATTCTGCTTGACTCAGTATCAATCCTATCAATTTTCTCATTTTCTATAATTTTATTTTCTTTCTTGACCTGAGACTCAGAACAATGGGGAAGGTTTTCTACAAGTACAAAACTCGATAACATCAGCGGTAATACAAAGTTAAGGATAGGATAGACTAACATACTACACTTTGGCAATTTTTTATATCAAGATATTGCACACATCATAGAATTCTCTTGATTAACAATCCAGTCAATTAATTTTCTGAATGTCTATAATTTTTTGTCAAGTGTATTTCAATATTTAAAAGAATCCAAACTACCTAAGGTAAGTGTTGACGAACCGTCAATTCTGTATGTTCCTCGTAGATCCACAAATTTTTTAAAATAAGATCCTGAAAATGAAACTAAAACACCTCCATATGAATTTGGCGAATTGTAATAATGCCTTCATTTATAGCAAACATAGTTAGAACCCAAACCACTATTTTGTTTATTTATTTCATTTGCGATTTCATCCGCTACATCATCATCTGTTGAAGCATTATTATCTGTTAAGATATCAATTCTTTATAATATCAGCTCTAAATGACCCTTAACTCCAAACATTTCAAAAAAGTAAAGATGAGTTGTGTTGTCGTATAGATTGTAGAAAAATACATTATTCTTAGTTAAAATTAGAGTATTCTCTCATTTATTTATTTTGACTGATATTCAAATCTTGGGAATGTCTGATTTCATCAATATCCTCTTCC
>CAZOTX010000028.1:0-9105 GCA_964582835.1 uncultured Pseudomonadota bacterium
TTCAACATAGTCCCCTTTTTAATGATTTAAAACTTTATTGTCAGTCTCCTCGATTATTTCAATCAACCTTGCTATGGTTTTGATAGTTAGGTTTTTTTCTAGAGGGGGTTCCATACTTCATAGTGTCTCATTTTTAAAACTACATTTATCAAACTCTATTTTCAAAAAAAGCCACTTTAGTTTGATCATTCCTCTTGTCTAAGTCTAAAAAACTATAATTGAGTCATGTTTCACTTTATCCATTATGTTCACCATTTGTCAAGACAAATAAAATCTTGATTTTAATTGCATTTTCTAATGAAAGGTGGTAGGTCGTGGAGGTGTGACTAATGTAAACAAAATAAGTGAGAAATTTTCATGGGGATTTAACTATTCCCAGCTAGCAAAAGATGATTGTCCCAAAGTGTATTAACTGTTGAAGTGAGAATTTCTGTTTTTTGAATTAAAGGAGAGTGTCTGAAAATTTGACCTTGTCCGTTGGAAATAACAAAGCTTTCTGGATTATTTTCTGAAGAAATTCCACTCGCATCTATTACATTGAGGCTACTAAGAAAACGTCTTTCGTGAACTGACCAAAAAGTAATGATCCCTCCTCGCGGAGAAGAGACTGCAATCAGTTTACCGCTGGAATAAAAAGCGACGCCCCCGCAATAATTTTTCATGCGAAAACCAATTGCATCTGGGGCAGAACTCAAATTAATGGGGTTACTGCCTTTCTGAAAGCCTACCAGAGAATGAAGATGATGCCGTGGTCCTTGGTACTGCATAACCAAGGCTATTTCGTCGTCTGGTGCAACATCCAAATGCCGGATGCTCATTAGCTGAAGCTCAGGTGACAATTTATGTGTGGAAAGCATTTTCCCAGAATCAATTTCTATGTGTGTTAACGAAGTGTCCATTTCTGATAAATTAAGACTTAACCTATTTGAGTCTGGATGTGTGTGGATGCCTCCGTTGGTAACTACTATAGTTTCCCGTATGCAAGCAACTCTATTTCGAGAGGACCGATACCCTGTGTTGAAATTGTATCTACAAAACGAAAGCTGTCTTTAACATCATAAATACCAATTACACCACGACCGGGATCATATTCATTTTCCCACTTTGAAGTCAAGTTCTCTCTCGAAGCTCGTGTTAGTAAAAATGAGAGAGAATGAGTTTTGGTTTAAAAACTTGAAAAAAGTATGCAGCACTAGCAGGTCTTCATTCAAATGGTTCTGGTTGGCTAAAATCAGTTGTTGTGCGGAGAATTTTTTATTCTTTCAAAATCAGTATTCTTGCCAGCGAAAAGGAATGAATGAAGGGAGGCGATCAAAATAAAATTCAGCAAAATTTGACGGAAATTTTGAAAAAATATTTTTAAATTCACTTTTCGTTTTCAGGAAAAATACGACGGCTGTATTATAATATCAGTTTACAAAAAAAATCAACAAACCTACACAAAAACGATGAAAATTTTACAAAGTCTGAAGCTATTTTACTATTCAAGTATAATTTATTTTTAAACAATTTTAAGAATGCTTCTTTCGCATTGCGGTGTTCTTGTCGCGGGAATATAATATTAATATGCCGTCCTAAGGGCGGCCCCATAAAAACCAGTCCGCCAGGGTATTGGATTCGTTTGAAGGCTTGATTTAAGCCGAAGAATTAGCATTTTTTCCCATAATTGGATGACATAAGGCATGTGGTCATTGTCTCTAAGCAGACTAACATAATGGTTTACAAACTGGTTTAAGTGATGTAATGATATTAATTTATATTAACAAAAATTATTAACCAATGCGAATAAATAAAATATACAAACACGGGTTCGACGATCGAGACGATTCTTTTTTCCCTTTTCACCCTAAAATTAATGGTCTTGTGTCACATTCGGATTGGACGGCCTTTAACCGCTTTGAATAGGCTATGAAAAATATAACCAGCCTCTTATGGCGTCCGAGTATCGTCGTGATCGCTTTAATACTAAGCTTACCGATCTTAACGATTGCTTTCTCAGTCTTTGAACCTCAAAGCGAAAACTGGCAACACCTTAAAAATACGGTTTTATCAGAGTATATAGTCAATTCTCTTCTGCTGACTTTTGGTGTCGGCATTGGCGCTCTAATGATTGGCGTGTCGACGGCTTGGCTGACTGCTATATGTCAATTCCCAGGAAAAAATCTATTCGTTTGGCTTTTACTCTTGCCTATGGCCATGCCGGCATATATCGTTGCCTATACATATACTGGGATGTTCGATTTTGCCGGACCAGTACAAACCGCAATACGTGATTGGACGGGATGGGTATTTCGAGACTATTATTTCCCCCAAATCCGTTCCATGGGTGGCGCGATCGCAATGCTATCCTTGGTTCTCTATCCCTATATTTATCTTTTGGCGCGATCAACTTTTCTTGAACAATCGGTTGGAGTTATGGAAGTTTCGCGTACTCTGGATTGTGGGCCATGGACCGTTTTTTTACGAGTGGCGGTTCCCTTAGCAAGGCCGGCGATTGTGGCAGGACTTTCCCTTGCGCTAATGGAGACTCTGGCGGATTACGGGACTGTTTCCTATTTCGGGCTTAGCGTATTTACCACAGGAATTTTCCGCACTTGGTTCGGCCTTGGCGATTACATGGCAGCCGCTAAGATGGCCTCTTTGTTGCTGTTGTTCGTCTTCGCCTTAATCATTCTGGAACGCGTTTCTCGCAACAAAGCCCAATACCATAACAGTTCTGGAAAGCTAACGCGCTTCTCTGAATACCAACTGCAGGGGGTCAAGGCTTGGAGTGCCTTTGCCACTTGCGCGATTCCCGTATTCCTGGGATTTTTGTTGCCTGCGGCCCAACTCTGTCTTTGGGCTTTGGAAACGTGGAGAGATATGGTGGACGAAAGGTTTTTAGAGTTGATTCTCAACAGTTTTTTCCTGGGCTTCGGCGCCGCCTTGATCTCAGTGATTCTAGCTTTGTTTCTGGGCTACGGTAAACGGATTTTGCCCGGAAAAACAACGATCTTCTCGATTCGAACGGCTTCAATTGGTTACGCGATCCCCGGTACGGTCATAGCCGTAGGAGTAATCATCCCATTCGCCTGGTTGGATGGAAAAATAGATTACTTTATGCAGTCGAGCTTCGGAATTTCAAGCGGGTTAATTTTCAGTGGAACCATTGCCGCCGTCATGTTTGCATACGTAGTTAGATTTTTAGCAGTCAGCTTGCAGGCTGTGGAATCGGGACTGGGCCAGATCAAACCATCAATGGACGTTGCTGCACGCTCTTTGGGGTGCCGCCCTCGGGAAATTCTGTTTAAAATTCACATCCCGCTCATGAAAAGCTCTACACTGACGGCGTTGATGATCGTGTTTGTCGATGTCTTGAAAGAATTACCAGCCACCTTGATTCTAAGACCTTTCGATTTTAATACATTGGCGGTACGGGCCTTTGAATTGGCATCGGACGAAAGATTGGCAGACTCTTCGACTGCAGCATTAACTATAGTCTTTGTCGGCTTAGTGCCCGTCATTTACTTGAGTAAAATAATTTCGCAATCGCGATTTGAACAATTAAATACAAAAAAATGAAACGACTTGAAGTGAAACGACTAGACGTCGCATACGGTAAGAAGCAGATCATCTTTGACGTAGATTTTAGTCTGGAAGAAAGTAAAATAGGCTGTTTGTTGGGCCCCAGCGGCTGTGGAAAAACAACTGTGCTGCGCGCAATCGCCGGTTTCGAGAAACCCACCAAAGGTGAAATTGTCTTAAACGGGCAAAAACTGGACGGCTCAAAAACCTTTGTTGAACCCGAGAAAAGGCAAATCGGAATGGTTTTCCAGGACATTGCCTTATTTCCCCACCTTTCGGTCGTCGACAATATCCAATTCGGAATACGCTCATGGCCGCGGACTCAAAGAGACAAACGCAGTCATGAATTATTGGAGCTGGTCGGCATGTCGCAATTCGAAAAAACTTATCCGCATCAGCTCTCCGGAGGCGAGCAGCAACGTATTGCATTGGCCAGAGCGATTGCCCCGAAGCCTTCACTGTTATTGATGGATGAACCCCTCTCCAGTCTGGATACGGAACTGAGAGAGCAATTGGCGCGGGAGGTTCGACTCATTTTGAAGCAGGAAAAGATATCCGCTATATTGGTTACTCACGATCAGAACGAAGCCTTTGCCATGGGAGACCATATCTGTGTCATGCACCAAGGCCGAGTTCAACAAAACGATTCTGCCTATAATCTATATCATTGCCCGTCAAACCGTTTCGTTGCGGAATTTATTGGCGAAGGAGCCTTACTACCCGGCGTCGTTGCCGCATCGAATACCATCGAAACGGATTTGGGAGAAATTACGGGATATTTACCCAAATCATGCAAGCAGAGGGACAATGTTGACGTTTTGATCCGACCTGAAAACGTCATCTTAGCAGATTCGAACGAAAATCAAGCCGTGATTATGGCGTGTTATTTTCGAGGATCTGGTTTCTTGTATACTTTAAAAACTAGCGGTGGTGCGGAACTATTTTGCTTACTTCCTGGTTCTGAGGGCCTTCAAATAGATCAATCGATCGGTGTCCGGCTTCAAATCGACCGACCCGTGGTTTTTAGCCGACCTTCAGCAGACGTCTTTTAGCGCCAGCCAGCCCGATCCATTAATTTAACAGCCGCAGGATTATTGATCCCGAGAATCGTTAGATTAATGCTGTCGGCCTTAAAAGCCCCAAAGCTTTCTAGAGTTATTGAAATTCCCGCGCTTTCAACCACGGGATATTCATTGTTTACTTCCGCATACCACTCCTGAGATTCGTCTGTCACCATGAATTCCAACAGTGATTGGGCTTCTTTTTTATTTCGTGCATATTTAGTAACTCCAGCCCCGCTGACATTCATATGAACCCCGCGATCTCGTTCCCCCTGGTTAGGCCAAAATACAGCTAGATTTTGAGCGGCCTTTCGATCGGAGTTTCTTTTACTGTTTATCATGCGACCTAGATAGTAGGTGTTGGCCAAAGCAATATCACATTGTCCAGCCGCTGTAGCTTTAAGTAGGTCTGTATCTCCGCCGTTGGGGGGGCGCGCAAAGTTCCGGACCAGACCACGAGCCCAGGATTCAGTTTCCTCGATACCGTTCACCTCGATCATTGAAGCGACCAAAGATTGGTTATAAACACTCCCGGAAGATCGAATGCATAATTTGCCTTTCCATGCAGGACTTGCCAGATCTTCGTAAGTCGAAAGATTGGTGGCATCTACGGTTTTAGTATTGTAAATTATCGTTCGCGCCCGCTGAGACATACCGAACCAGTAGTTTTCCCGATCACGAAGGCTGGCCGGAATTCGCTGCTTAAGTGTTGGGTTGTCGATCGATTGGAGCACACCTGCCTGCTTGGCTCTTTGTAGACGCCCCGCATCCACTGTGATAAATAGATCGGCAGGGCTCAGGCTGCCTTCAATTTCCAAACGTTTTAATAACCCGTCGGCCTTACCGGTTACCAGTCGAAAACTGATCCCCGTCTCTTTTTTGAATCGTTTTAGCAGAGGTAGAATCAGGGCCTCCTTACGTGCTGAATAGATATTGACAAACTGATCTGCGGCCAGGTGCGAAGGGGGGGTGGCAATAATGCTGACCAAAAGGGTCGATAGCAGGATTTTTTTCATGTGTGCTCTTTTTAATTCTGCTGGGTGTTTTTGATGAATTGAAAGTTACGGGAGGATAACCGTAACAAGATCCTCCCCGCCTCGTGAAAAGGGTCAAGGTAGAGGTATTTCAGGGTATGATGTCGTCTCGAATGTTTCCCATTCAACCCAAAGTTGAGTTTTTCTCTGACTCTGGACAGATACAAGGAACCAAACATCCAGTCCCATACAGAGAGCGCAACTCCAAAGTTCTTGTCATTATGCTCCTTTGCAGTTGAGTGGTGGATATGGTGTTGAGCTGGGGACATGATGATGCATTCAAGCAGGTTCCAATAGTGAATGGAAACCGGACTATGACGCAGATTCGCACCAAACAAATTGAAAACAAAGGTAAATATCGAGGCGCCGAGCACCATCATCAGGGTCACCTGATTCCCAAAGAAAAAGAAGAAGAGCGCTGTAGCAATCCCCTGCACCAGAGCACTGCGGATTGAGAACAGTGCCGCTTCAACTGGATGTGTTCTGAATACAGTGAATGGGTTGAGCGCCGTTGCGCTATGGTGAACTTTGTGGAACGACCACAATATCGGTGATGTATGGAGCCAGCGATGTAGCCAATATCGGGCAAAATCGTCCAGTAAAAAAAGAAACAGGGTAAAGCTCAACGCAATAGTCCAATCCGGGAAATCAGTCGACAGATAGGGCCGACTATCAAGCAGCGAATGCATGCCATTGAAAACCAGATAGGCAACAGTCGCTTTTGCCAACAGGCGTGGTGATAGCAGCAACATTAACAGTGTGTTGATCAGCATCACCTTGTAATCAGCCAGTGCAGAGCTGGAGATCCATACATGCCGGTTAAATATCTGTATAGCACTTGTTCGGAGATTGATTTTCTTTACCAATCGTAACCACAAAAGTGCAATCAGCAGAGAAGAGAGCAGGTATCCCCAGAAAATCCTCTTCTGGGGATTGAAAAAGGCGGGCAGCCACTCACCTACCCATATCTGTAACGTCTGTTCAATCATTGCAAAGTATATGCTCACTCAATCATTTTCTGCGGCAAGGTTAGAGCCCAGTGATTTCAGTAGCTCTGACATCTGTCCGGTAACATCATTTTTGCGTGCCTTCAAAGCAAAGGTATCACCAAGCAGTTTCTGCAACTTGATCATATGCACCTGATACTCACCCATCGAGCGATCTCCACCAGTTTGCAAATTACCATTGGCATCAATACCGGTCACTTGTCCACCTCCCAGAAGAACTGGGCCATATCCAACCAGGCGATTAATGCGTACTCCCGCTTCACCCAGATCACGACCACTGGTCTCCAGGGACATCAAGAAACCTTTCAATTCACTCCAGTGTTTGCCATAGGTGGCAAATGCCTTTGATGCGTCACCATTACTTTCGACGATGGTCTTCAGTTTTTCCAGATCCTTATAAGTGCTACCGGCATACTTAAATGCCGCTTCTGCAATGACTTTTTGCCAATTGGTTTTAATAGTCTTGGCATACACCATGAGTTGCATACGCTGCTGATCTGTCAATGCTGCTCCATCGGCATCACTGATCAACTGACGCCCCTTAATAAAAGCATCTACTATTGTATGCATGTATTTTGTACCGCTCTTGTCCGAATCCGCTGCGTAGTATGCGTGTGCATAGGTCATCTCCGTATATAGATCAACCACACCATCGTTGTTGGCATCAGCCACTTTCATGTCTTTCTTTTTGGCGATTCCATAGGCCTGCTTCGCATTCAACTCCATAGCATTAGCTGGGGCACCGAAATAACCGAACCCTTCATCCCACACATGCTCTTTGCCGGTATAGTGCTTACCTTTCTTGTACGGTTTATTGTTCGGCTTGTTATCTGCTTCCAGCTTCTCATCAAGATAGTTGTCGACCGCCTGATTGTAGAATACGGCACCCATGATAAATTTGGAGATCAGCTGTGGATAGTTGTAGCCGGTCAATGGATCAAAACCGCCATTTGAAGAAGAGGCCTTGTCGATCAAAAAATCAAAAACTTCAGGCCCGGTCATCTGTCCTGGAAAGCCGTTTACTAAACCCTTATAGGTCTTACCCTTAAGGTTTTTTCCCTTTGAGATCTCATCTACCATGGTCTGTTTTATCTTGAAATTACCCTTGGTAGTCGGATCGATAATCTTGCGCCCTTTGTCTTTTCCTGCATAGTAAGAAAGCATTTTCCCCTTCAGCGCGGGGTTTGATTTCCCATTGCCCCTGCTAGCAAGTTTTTTCAGCGAATTGTGAAGCACGTGTCGCGCCATTTGTCCTGTATAGGATGTGGAATTCTTTTTGTTGCCAGTGTAACTTTTTTCTGTAACCGGAAAGTTCCCATACGTGTTTGCATGGACACTTCCGAAACTCAGGCTGGTAGAAATTAAAGTAATTAGTATGAGAGTTGGCTTATTTAATAATATTCTGTTCAAATTTTTTCGCATTATTTTCCTTTTTTTCTAATTAGGTTACTAAGTATTATTATTATACTAATAAACTACAGAATAATTGCTATAGTTAAAATATAATATTACTATATACTAATTATATCAAGAAAAAAATAAAAAATATGAATTGCAAAACACTTTTGATTTAATGGGGAATCTACTCCAAGAATTTTAAAACTGATCTCACCTTTAAATGGGTAGCTAAAAATTGGGGTATTTTACCATGAATCTCATCGAATATTTTTATACAAATTGTCTGACAATCTTTTCTAAATTCGCTTTGGCTCCAAGTGACGGAGGAATTTATAATTTTAATTTAAAAGTTTGACCGTCCTTCACTAAGGGGTCATTAGAAGATGTTGGAATTTAATTAAGGTAATTAAATAAAATGGACTAATTGTGTGGTGGAAGTGATATCGACCATTTGTAGGGATGTCATTGAAAATTCTTTTTCTAATAAAACTTTTTTCAAAAAAGGTCGTCTTAACAAAAACCTAAAAAAGATCTATTCCCCTTTTTGTCTTAAATGGAAAATGTTTTATAAAATGGATTAATATTGAATAATATATATTTATTCAAATAATTATATTTTACCTTCTTTGTAAGTACATGTATGTTCGAAAAAAAACTACCCGCGTTTGCTAAGATAACAATCTTTCAAATTTTTATAACAATTTTTAAATTTGATCTAAAAAATGGAAATTTTGAATTCATTTATATAAATATGCTCCATTTATAGTCTAATATTAAATCTGAAGGAAGATTTAAATTTAACTTAGTCTAAACGAGACCCTACTAAAGCGCGTTTTACAAATTGTCCTCCATGCTTAATTTTCTGCTCATTGTTTTCAATAATTACTCTTCCTCGACTGAGAACTGTTTCTGTGAATCCCTGAACTTCAAAACCCTCATATGCTGAATAGTCTACTCGCATATGATGTGTACAAGGATTTTTTACACTGATGGTTTCTTTACGATGTGGATCAAATATGACTATATCGGCATCTGATCCTA
>CAZOTX010000029.1:0-8986 GCA_964582835.1 uncultured Pseudomonadota bacterium
CTAGATCGTCCATTTCTTTCTCAATTTTGTTTAGATCTTCATTGCGTTGAGCAAATTCGTCATTGCTACCTTCTAGATATGCTTCATAAGCTCCTCGATAAAGTTGACCCATATCCTCCAGATAACGTAAAAGGCGCTGAATTTTTTCTTCTACTGCATACTGTTTTTTAAAAAACAAACTCAAAGGATTCATATTCCTCTCCGTTGAAAAATTTGATATAAATAAGCCAGTTTTTGTTTAATTTTTCGATCGTGAAGTTTATTTTTCAGACCTCCGCGGATCTTCCATTCAGTGCTGATTTCCGCCAGAGAATCTCCTAATTCCCAGGGGAAATTAAAGGATTGTCCGTGCAATTGATTTAAAGCTTCTATTTGAAGTGAAGAGAGTCCTTTTTTATCCATAGAAGCAATTTTTTCCTGATTGATCAGCATACTTTTTTGTAAAGAAAACTCTACCACTTTCAAACCCTGCTTACTGGACAAAGCTACTATAGAACCTACTGCCCTTACAAGCTCCGCAGAACTACTGAATTTAAAATTTGATAATTGGTTTAATCCGGTTGTATCAATTCCTTCTTTTTGAAATTTTTTAATAACGTTTTTAGAAAGCAAATATGTCGATTCACGCTGTACCGTTTGCTGGAAAACGTTTTGCAGAAAATACAAGCCTACAAAACAAACTAAACAGGAGATTACGGGTGTAATTACCCAACCTCGTACAATTCCATAAACTCGAGGCCACTGAATTTCTCTTCCACCTTGTAACATTCCAATTCCAATCACCGCTCCAACCACAGCTTGAGAACTTGAAACTGGAACTAGTGGAATGGTTGGTAGAGACATATTTGCCAGTAATTGTTCCAGACGCTCAGAAGCAAAAAGGAAAAGTACGATTGAATGCGACATTACGGCTACCCACGCGGCCAATGGTGTGAGAGTCATTAGTTCCGATCCTACGGTCATCATTACACGTTTGGAATACGTAAATACTCCTACTGCGATCGCCAGTCCACCCAATAAAAACAGTTGCTGGGCCGGACTAACACTATAACTATAACCAAACTGTATTTCTGGAAATGGAGCCACGGACACAAATACACCCATCACGTTTGCAATGTTATTAGCTCCTAAACTATAGGCTCCAAAAGCTCCAGCAAGGATTAAGGCCAAACGGGTATAACCGTCAAATCGTATCAGGCCGATTCCCATTGTTCTTACAAATTTTTTGGCTAATAAAAATAATAACGCCCCAATAACTGCAGAAAGCAAAGGGCAAATAATCCACGTGGAAAGAATCTTCAGTAAAGAAGAAAAATCGGTATAGGAATCACTATACAGGTTCCAGCCAATAATCGAACCGATAATTGCTTGGCTGGTTGATACAGGTAAGCCCATTTTAGTCATCCAGTAGACCGTCAAACCTGCAGCGAGAGCAGCCATAAAGGATCCCCCTATGGCATTTATTGCACCAAGTTTACCCAAAGTTTGTGCTGCGCCAGTCCCACTTACAAAAGCACCTAGAACAACAAATATACCGCAAATTATTGCAGCAGTGGTGAAACGAATCATTCTACTGCCAACCGCAGTACCGAAAACATTAGCTGCGTCGTTGGCACCGAGTGACCAGCCCAGAAAAAGGCCGCTGCTTAAAAAAATGAGAACTGTTGGATCAAGCAAAATTAAAGATATTAAAATTTATTGGATATTGAAATTTATTTGGAAATATCGATGCGTTATTAGATCAATTTTCGAAGGAAAATACAAGATCTTTCTTGGTCCTATGGATTCTCAAAAGACATTTGAAAGACTGTTTTACTCCTTTGATTTAATAAAAAAAATCTGATCAATTGCTTCATTTAAAAAGAGAGATTGAATGAAGGTGAGTTTAGAATTTTTTTGAAATTTTTAAGACATTTCGCAACATCGTATAAAATTAACTGCTTTGAAGCTCATTACAACTTCCTGCTGTTGATTTAGTGCTTCAATAAATGTGCGAACAATTCCTTTGTCGGGTTTTGACTGTGATCTTTTTGTTTCGACAATGGTGACTCGAACCATGAGTTTGTCTCCAGGTCGTACTGGCAAAAGCCATCTTAAATCATCAATCCCTGGAGATCCAAGACTGGAAACTGGTGATAAATAATGCTCAACCAATTCCCTCATTACAAAGGAACAGGTTTACCAACCACTTGCGATCAGACCCTTGTAAGGACTTTTTTTGCAGCTTAATGGTCAATGTGAAAAGGTTGAGGATCATAACGTCGGGAGAATTCAAGAACTTCTTTTTCTTCTACGTCAACAGGTCCAAATACAAAGACTGCGTCCTGTTTGTAGTCCTCAAAATACCACTCCTACTTTGATGTCGTTAATTTAGTCTTGGGCATAAAATTCAAAAAATTTTTATAAAAATTAGAAAGCCGTTCGTATTCCCAGTGAAAATTGCATTTCGAGTTTCCGGTCATGAGGCAGATTCAGTGTCGCAATATCTAGACCCATAAGCCACACGGTGATTATAGGAACTCCCGCAATCCAACTCCATCCCATGTGCAGAATGTCAGAAGTTGCTTCTCCTGTCTCAGTATCTCCCTGACGCACTTTTGGCCAATGAATTTTCCGTAAAGATAAGGTTGCACCTTTTCCGGAAGGGGTCACCCATTGATCGTGTACACCAATCTCATAACCAGTCCCGTTTTCACTCAAAAAGAGATCCCCAATCCTACTTTTCCATGAAGCAGTTTTAGAGGGAATACTCAAGGCAAGCAAGTGCAGATAGCGACCGGGACCATTCGATTCATCATAAAGATGAAGTGACAAACCAAGTGCTCCGGTGCTGTAATTGCTTCCTCTACTTCCAACAGTATGATAGACTTGTACTTCTGGAAGAACTGGAAATGATGCACCAAAAATATTGGTGCTGTATGAAATAAAAAAAAAGAGCAAAAAGAGTTTTTTTAGGTATGACATCTGTCAACTGATTTTGAACTTTGCTAATCAATATGAAAAACTACCGTCAGAGAACTGGAAATAGTGGTGACTGAAAACTGTTACAAGGGTACAAACATACAATAAAATGATGCTTTATTCAAGTACACGTGGTCAAGATACTAACCTTCTTTTTGAGGAGGCAGTAATGATGGGACTAGCAGACGATGGAGGTTTGCTTGTTCCGGATGATTTCCCATATGTAAAGAACAAATTTGACGAATGGAGGGCACTTAGTTTTAGTGAATTGAGTCTTGAAATTATGCTGCTTTTCACCAGCGGACGAATTCCACGGGAAGAACTTATGCCTTTGGTACGGAGGAGCTATGTCAATTTCCGCCATCCTGAAATAACACCAGTTAAAGCTGTGGGACAGATTTATATTTTAGAATTGTTCCATGGACCAACCTTTGCGTTCAAAGATGTGGCTCTACAGATTTTAGGAAATCTTTTTGAGTTTTTTCTTAGTAAGCGCAACCACCCTTTGAGAATTTTAGGAGCAACTTCAGGGGATACTGGTAGTGCAGCTATTCATGGGATGCGAGGTAAGAAGGGCGTGGAAATTTTTATGCTTTATCCAAAAGGACGTGTAAGTCGAATTCAGGAACTGCAAATGACAACTGTACTTGACTCAAACATTCACAATCTTGCAACCGAGGGTTCATTTGATGACGCACAAGCGATTGTGAAAGCACTTTTCAATGATCAGGAATTCAAACACAATTTTCATTTGGGTTCAATCAACTCCATCAATTGGGCTAGAATAATGGTACAAATTGTATATTATTTTTACGCCTGGTTTCAAGTGACAAAAAATGATTCCGACGTTGTTAGTTTTGCTGTTCCTACAGGTAATTTTGGCAATGTACTAGCAGGGTATTATGCTAAGTGCATGGGGTTGCCCATTGACAAGCTGATTGTAGGAACAAATGAAAATGATATTTTGCACCGCTTTTTTAGCAAAGGTGAATACAAAATAACTGATGTCAAAGAAACTTTGAGCCCCTCAATGGACATTCAGATTTCTAGCAATTTTGAGCGTTATCTTTTTGATCTTGCAGGTAAATCTTCAGAACAATTACGGCTATGGATGGCCGAATTTGAACAGAGTGGGAGAGTAAAATTTAAACGGGAGTTCCTCAAAAAAACACAGAAGGATTTCCTTTCGGCATGCGTGAGTGATGAAGAAATTTTGGACACAGTGCGAAAGTTTCACCGGGATAAAGGATATTTACTGGATCCTCATACTGCTGTCGGTATAAGAGCTGCTGAAAAAACTTATCCCCAAACACCGGTTATTTGTTTAGCCTGTGCGCATCCTGCAAAGTTTGGAGAAGCAGTCCAGCAGGCACTGGGGACGGAACCTGAACTTCCTGATGAATTATCCGTTTTGAGCAAGCTGAAAACACGTTGTAAAACTGTTTCAGCTAATCCGGGAGCTATAAAGGAAGTGTTGCTTGAAACGATCAAATTAAAGAGTTAACGGGCCCATGTCAAAAATACTTTAACGGAAATACGATAGCTAAACCTTGAGTTCTGATAGTCTAGAAACAGAATCTAAAATCCTTGAGTCGACATACGATGAATTTAAAAAAAATCGTCCGGCTTGGACGACTTCGTTGAGACGTGAGGTTGAGCATGGTATTTTTTGTTTTGGATTGTTTTTGGGGAAGGTAATATCATTGACTCAGTTACAAAAATTGGGACGTGGATTCGGTAGTTTAGCCTTTCTTGTACTCCGTAAAGATCGGGGAATTGTTGAAAAACAGCTCGAACTTATTTTTCCAGAAATAGACGCAGAGAAGCGCAGACAATGGACTCAGGAGTGTTTTGGTCATTTTGGACAAATGCTTTTTGAGTTCTTAAGCTTACCTCAGATTTTTCATAATGAAGCTAATTTGCTTCAGGTTGAAAATGATGAAGCTCTTAAAAATGCAATTAAAGCGGGAAAAGGTGTTATTCTTTTGGCTATGCACACAGGCAACTGGGAATTAATTTCTGCTTATGCACACCGCACTGGACTGAAAATGAGCGCATCAACAACAAATTTTCCTGATCCACGAATTAACAAACTTATCGAGAACCAACGAGAACACGTGAATATGTCAATTTTGCGTCGCGGGTCTCCTGGCTCAATTAAAAAACTACTTAGATGCCTCCGGAATAAAGAGGTGCTGGTTTTAGCCATTGATCAAGATACAAATGTACTCAGTACTTGGGTTCCATTTTTTGGAATTCCTGCAAAAACTCCTGTTGGTGCTGCTGTCTTTGCCCTGAAAACTGGAGCTAAGGTTGTGAGTTATAATGTTATTCGCCAAGCGGATGGGACTTTCAAAATGACGTTTGAAACGTTGGGTTCTTTTGTCCGTCAGCGTCCTGAAATGGAACAGGATGTGTATGCAGTTACTAGAAAATTGAATCTGCATCTGGAACGGCGTATACGTGAAAAACCAGAGCAATGGGCTTGGTTCCACCGCCGCTGGAGACACCGTCCTTCTGAAGAAGAACAGCAGAAAATGGAAGAATTAGAGAAAAACGAAATACAATTTCTACAGAAATTTGACTCTAAAAAAAACTCAAACCCTGATCAGTAAATCTGAAAAATTATTGATGACTTATGTCAATTGTTGTTTCAAATAAACAAAAGATTCATTATGAACTTGCTGGAGATAAAGGACCATGGATGGTACTGCATCCGCCACATTTGATTCCCATGAGTGCCTGGAAGAAAGAAGGATATGTGAGGCAGTTGGAAAATGATTTTCGTCTGGTGATTGTAGAACCGCTAGGTCAAGGTCTAAGTGATGCTCCATTAGATCCATCACACTACACCATTCCCTCACGTATCAGACACATTCTGGATATTATGCGTGAAGTACAGGCCGATTTCACTTTTTTTTTCGGGGTTGGTTTGGGGGCTCAGGTTGGTTTCCAAATGTCTAAAGAATTCCCCCGTCGTATTCGCTCGTTGATTTCAGTTGGTGCACAACCCTACCAGGAACTGGAAGAAGCAAAATATCTGACAGAAAAACTGGATAAGCTGCGCTCGGGAAAAGTGAGTGACTATCTTCAGCAATGGCATTCTTTAGATCATTTATCTGAAGACCAGGAAAAGCTTATTATCGAAGGAAATTCGGAAGCTTATGCTCTCGGACTCGAAGCATCCGTCAACTGGATAGGTTTGGGTGATGATTTGCAATCAATGGGAACTACTATTTTACTTTTTACAGCCAAGGCAGAGCCACGTTTTTTATCTGTACGAGATGCGGGTAAACGGTTACGCAACGGAAGTTATGTTATACTTCCAAAAGTTGTACATAGCCACGGACTTTGGAGTTCAGATTTAATAATAAAACATCTTTTGGAATTTACTCGTCGAGAACGTCCAAACTAAATCTACTATATAAAGTGCAATTCATACTTCTGTGTTTTTTTACGATCAAAATTTTTCTTCTTAGCATTACTGTACCGATTCTTTGTTCGGCAAAAATTGTTCCCACTTTAGCTGTACTTTCTAATATAAAAGCAAAGGTGAATACAGTGTCCTATAGAAAAAAAATGGCTGTGGGCTTTAATGGACAAATGTTACTCAGCCGGCACCGTGTACGGACAGACAAAGAGGGAGGGGCAACAATATTTTTTTATGACGGTTCCGAAGTTAGATTGTTTGGGGAAACTGAGCTGACTATAGGTGCAAAAAAAAGTCGAAACTATCGCTGGGTACGTTATCGACTTATCTTACATGAAGGGAGTTTTTGGGGACATTTTGTTTACGCAAAAAATCCTGTGCAAATTGGTGGTGGAGGTATGAGGTTGCATCTTTCAGACGCATCTTTGAGGTATACAAGTGGAAAAACTGGAATTGACATTGCTGTATCTTCAGGAATGGTCAAGGTCTTTAACAAAGGTTCATCAGTGAAGTTGCTCGCAGGTCAACGTCTCAATCAAGTCCAGGAAAAAGATTTTTTACCTCAAGTAGTTAGACTGATTCCTAATCAACTGAAACTATGGATTGAACCTTCTGAACTTGCTTTTAAGGGAAATGATCCTCTGAAACTATATATGAATTTTCAAATAGTGCGTTTTGGAACTGATAGCTCTCTAGATCGCCCCGGTCCGGTTTATTTGAAAAGCAATTATTATAATATTACGATGCCAGATTCCATCAGACTCAATGCTGACGGCAAAGCCGGCATCAACATTGAAGTTTCTCCTCCACGTTCAAATGACAGGACATTTGAAGGTACTGTCAGATTTTACGCAATAATGGATCAAAGAGGTTATGATGATGTTCGTGATGGAATTTTTAAAGTTAAATTTACAAAAAACTAAAAGATTATTCTAGTAGGGTGTATTTAAGGTAGGTTAAAAAGACTTACTAAAATAACCAACGATAACTCAGTTATTTACTAGTCATGATTTATAGGTAAGTATTAAGAAAATATTTAATTGTGACCGTAAGTAGTGATTTGAAAAAGTACAAATATCTTAAAAGATCTTTCTGAAACGAATGGTATGGTATGATAAAAAATGCTAATAATCAAGTCAGTCAAATGTTTTGCTAAATTCAAAAAACAAAATTCTAAATGCAGGAAATAACTAACTTTGCTGTTGGTGCAATCATTGGATTTGGACTGGCTTGGACACTTGAAAACTGGGTACAGAATTTTTTTAGCAGGTTTTCCATAGCTAAACCAGAGGGGGATTTATTCGAAAATGATGACAAATCTTTAATACCAATTTCACGTTGGGGAATTTTTATTGGCATGTCAATTTCTAATGCCGCCCTCAGTGTGTGGAGGCAATGGGATCCCGAATTATTAAATGATCTTATTTTTGTCACTGTTATTGTTGGAATTGCCTGGATTGACAGAAAAACTATGTTGATAGATGGTCGACTGATTGCTTTAGCATTGGGACTACGTTTGTTATGGGTTTCGTTTTTTGCACCACATCAAATACTGAATTCCCTCACTGGATTTGTTACTGGGGCAGGAATTCTTTATTTTGTTGGTTTTTTGTATGTAACGTTTCGACATCGACAGGGTCTAGGTGAAGGTGATCCAGCTGTACTTGGATTGATTGGTTTATGGGTTGGTTGGCATGGACTGGGGGCAGTCTTGCTGATTGCAGCGTTGAGCGGAATTTTTTTCGGTGGTTTTTCATTGTTGATACAAAGAAGGACGAATCAGAAAATACTGGACATACTTCAAACTCCAATTCCCTTTGCACCTTTTCTTTGTCTTGGAGGATTAATAGTTTATTTTCTGCAAGAAACAGGATATTTTGTAACAAGCTTTGGATTTTAATTGCTCTGCATTCAGGGTTGTTTGTGGATTTCTTTAAAAATCAAGTCCTGCATTAATGGGCGGTATAATTCCCACAAATCCTGTCCCAGTTCTGTGAGATTGTGTCCATTCCCAGAACATGTTGGACATGTCTGACGGAGGTTTGTTTTGATGCTTCCCCATTCATCATATCCAGCTTGAAACCCACTGCCATAACATTCAGAGCATGGTCTTTTTAAATCTGATATTAACATTTGCTTTCAAGTATGTCGTTAGTGTGATAAGTTTAATGGAGGAAACGCATGAATTATGCCTTGACTTAACTAAAGTTTCATTATTAAAGTGGTAATTTTTGAAATCGCAATTAAGAAATAGGTGAAGAATGGTTTTTACCTGCGGGGTTAACAATTTGGAGAATCGAGCGTGGACCTGACATTTTTTAATGTCAGGTAATTCTGCCTGAAGTTTGGAGCTTGAATCATGTTGTTTCAGGTATTTTTTAACTACGGCCCTTAGGCTGTTCATAAATTTGGTAAGGAGATGTATGGAAAAGATAAAGTTTTTTGATACGACTCTCCGTGATGGAGAGCAATCCCCAGGATGTTCAATGTCAGCAGATGAAAAACTGACCCTTGCCAAGCAATTGGAGTGCCTGGGAGTTAATACAATTGAAGCTGGATTTGCAGCCTCTTCACCAGGAGACTTTGAGAGTGTTC
>CAZOTX010000030.1:0-8953 GCA_964582835.1 uncultured Pseudomonadota bacterium
GCAGATATTCCTTTAATTTCTCCTTTACCAAAATTTTCTGGATTTTTTGACAATTTCATTTCCTGTGCATATGCTATAGCAACAGCTATAGCAGAACCTGCTGCAGGAACAGCACCTATAAAAGTACCAAAAAATGATCCTCTTAAAATAGACTTCCAAAGACTCATTAGATTGCTAAAAGGAGGGATCAATTTATTAATCTTTGGCAATTGCTGATCTTTATCTTTAATAGAAATGGAGTTTTTTAAGATCTCAGAAAGACCAAAAAGTCCAACCGACAAGGGTACTAAATGTATACCGTTTTGTAAAAATACAGTCCCATAGTCAAATCTTAAAACATCGGTCATAGCGTCAAAACCTATCATACCCAATAATATTCCTATTGCACCAACAACTATTCCACGAAATGTTGATCCAGGTGAAGAATATGCCAACATGGTCAATCCAAATATTGCTGCCATAGCAAATTCTGGACTTCTAAAATTCATTGAAGCTTTTATCACGACTGGTGCTAACAACATCAGAAGTAATAGACCTACCAAGCCACCAATGGTTGAAGAAAAAAGTGCATAAGTTAATGCATAACCTCCCTGCCCCTTTTTAGCCAGGGGATATCCATCCAGTTGAGTGACAATTGCGCCTGGTGTTCCCGGTATATTCATTAAAATTGCTGAAATAGAACCACCAAATACACTTGAAGAGAATACAGCCATCAAAAATACCATTGCTGTTTCTGGATCCATATGAAAACTAACTGGTAACAATATGGCTAATGTCATTGTACTACTAATTCCAGGTATAGCCCCCATTATAGTTCCAAAAAAGACACCAACTACAGCCAGTGTACACAAAAATGGTTCAGTTAAAATATTTTGAATAGACGTAAAGAATAATTCGAACATAAGTTTTTGAAAGGGATTGTTCTTGGGGAGGTGTTTCTATGGGAAAGGAGTATTCATTATCTTTATAAAACCAACATATACAATTAAGATGATAAAAATGAATGTAGAAATTAATTCATAAAAAAAGCTCATTGAAAAAATTTCTTTTTTTGTAGACAAAACACTAAGCCATAATATAACAAATAATGAAGTACTAACTACAAATGTTAAATAAGTTGAAAGGTAAACATAAAAAATTATTGAAATGAACAAATATAATACAATAAAATTTGATTTTTCGAATATAATTAATTTTTTGTAATTCTGTTTTTTTAATAAGATTTTTAAAGTTCTTAAGAAAAAGTATAGAGCAGAAAGCGATATGAAAGATAAAATTATTACTGGTAACAGACCAGCACCTGGATCTACCCTAATAAATATATTTTTTAAAATAGATGGGTTTAATAATAAAGATACCCATCCAAACAGAGAACAACTTGCAAAAATTACTGTTACTATTATGAATTCTAATCTTTCACTAAACTTTATTCCCATAAAAATTATACTAGGATGGGTTCCCCCATCCTAGTTTTTCAAAATTATTTCTTTCTTTGAGATACCAAACCAGCTTTCAACAAAATAGGATATACATCTGAGTCATGATTAATTATTTTAATTTTTGTGTCAACTGAATCCATCGGCGTAACAACGTAACCGGCATTTTCAGCAGCTTTTAGAAAATCAGGATCTCTCATTGTATTTACAAACAAATTTTCCAATAAAAGTCTTCTGCTATATGAGACCCCTTTTGGAAGAAATAGTGCTCTCCAATCTCCTGCAACCAAATTAAATCCTTGTTCTTGAAAAGTCGGAACATCGGGTGCCTTAAAATGTCTTTTTGTTGAAGTTACACCTATAATTTTTATTGATCCAGCTTTATGTTCCTCTGAAACTTGTGCAACGGGTAGGGTTGCTGATTGTACTTCTCCTGAAAGTAAAGCGGCTTTAGTTGCAGCATAACCTTTATATGGTACTTGTGACATATTTACATTATATGTGCTTTCAATTAAGGAGGCTACAATTGCAGAAGATCCTCCGGGAGGATCATTCCCATTCAATAGCGACCCGGGATCTTTTTTGATTTTGCTAAAATATTCTTTCAGGTTGCTGATTCCAGTATCTGATCTAACAGATAAAGCTCCTGGATCAGGACCAAAAAAAGCTAATGGATCTATACCATCCAATTCAGTCGCATTTGGATTACTATAGTTTCTAGCCACAAAGCTTGACCCTATAATACCTATTGTATAACCATCTGGCTTTGCTTCTGAAGCAAACCTTACTCCAGCAGATCCTCCTGCCCCAGTTACGTTATTTACAACAACCGGAACACCGGCCCTTTCGGATGCAAATTTTGCAATTAATCTTGAAACAGTGTCTTGCCCACCTCCAGCAGACCAATTACATATTATTGTTATTGTTTTATTTGGGAATTCACTTGCAGATGCAACATTTAATATTGTAAACATAGCAAATGTTAATAGGATAATTGTTAATTTTTTAAACATTTTTTCCTCCTAAAGAAATTAGAAAATATATTTGAACTGAATTGCTCAAATAGTCAATGACAGTTTAATGTAACTGAGCAGTATGAGAAGGTCAAATAAATAATTTTTTTAGAATCCGGCCGTAAAATCTCTGTGAGAATTTAATAATTAATTTTTTACAGAGGAACTAGATTTACGGTTTTGTTTTATTGAAAATTACCTACAAAAGGGAGTACAATTCAAGGTACTAAAAAAATGCAACTTAAATTCTGGGAAAAAATGCTATTAGGAAAGTTTTCCAAACTTTTTTCCGTCAAAACAAACCTAGCTCAAAAACAAAATAACTGACAGTTTGTAGAGGCTACATTATAATAACTAAAAGGAGTTCATAGGTTTAATTTTTGAATTTACAAACTCTCTTAACAAAGTGACTCAATCTTCCAAGTCATAATTAATGTGCTTAAAAATTTTTCAAGAACGATCTGCAAGAGAACTGATGTGATAGAACTTGGGGAAATTGTAGAAAGGCGTTCTGTTCCACCACATCCTAAGGGGATTTCACTAGAAGGCAAGTTGGTTTTTTTGAAACCGCTTATAGCCAGAAATTATTCTAAAGAACTTTTTGAAGCAAACTCGTTGGATAAGGAAGGTTTGAATTGGACTTATTTACATCAAGGACCGTTTGAAACTGAAATTGAGTACGCGAATTGGATTATGTCTTTTGAGAAAGGTTCTGATCCTATCTCCTTTGCTATAATAACCAAAAAATTGGATAAAGCAGTTGGTATAGCAAGTTACTTAAGTATTAAACCAAGTGATAGTTCAATAGAAGTTGGACAAATCAATTTCTCACCACTTTTGCAAAATACAACAGAAGCAACAGAAGCAATGTTTCTAATGATGAAATGGGCTTTTGAGAATGGTTATAGAAGGTATGAATGGAAATGTAATGCTCTGAATTTAAAGTCTCGAAAAGCAGCTCAAAGATTAGGTTTCTCATATGAAGGAATTTTTAGACAAATGAGTATTTGTAAGGGCAGAAACAGAGACACTGCGTGGTTTGCTATTATTGATAAAGAGTGGAAAGATGTTGAACAATGTTTTATTCAGTTTTTGCTGGATGATAACTTCGATGAAGAAGGCAAAGCAAGGGTATCGCTTTCCTCTTTGACAAAACCTCTTTTGTATAAAATTGATAATTTGGAAGATTGAAAACTTTGTTCATCATCTCTTGCAGCATCTACTTCGTCCAAACATACCAAAACTTTTTAATTTAGGTAGGGTCCTCTCTGGTCAAGATGGGTAATTCAAGTATCAAATTACTCTTCTTTTTTCACTGACACAAATTCTCAAAATTTGAATTATTTTATTAGGGTCCTGCCTTTTTCATTCTATGGGCCTGAGCTAAAAACACACCAGTCGCAACAAGGGCACCTCCAATTGCCTGATCCCAACCCCAAGGATCTCCCAAGAACATTGAAACTAATACCATTACATAGAATGGTACGGCGTTCATATGAAGAGAGGCTAGCAAAATACCCAATCCACCAGCCGCCCAGATCCATAATAGTTGTGAGATTGCGATGGCAGGCAAAGAGAAGATCAAGATCAACATGATTTGCTGTGGATCTATGTTTCCAATATTAGTTTCACCAAAACCTAGTAAAAGTGAAGACACATGGACAAAAAGTGTCATGACCAAAGCCCCAAACATCGTGACGGTTGTTTGACCCAGCGATGAGAGAGTTTGGAAATCAAGAGTTGTCTTTCGTGTTGCCCAACCGAAAAAACATATGGCAAGCAGACAAAACAATGCTCCTAGACCAAATGAACCATCTAAAACCCTGACACCAGTCGCCAACATCCCTCCCACTATGGTAAGTAAGATTCCTCCAAGCAATTGAACGTGGATTTTTCTCTTATCGAATACAACCTCAATGGCTACACCAACGATAGGCATCATTGCGACAATAATTGCGGGCGTTATGGGGTCTGACATTTTTTGCCCCAATAACAGTAATATGGATCCAAAACCGAAACCGATACCACCTACTACAATACCTCGTCCCCATGCCGCACCTAGTACGGTTGTTATCCCTTCAGTGACTATCCACGAAATCATCAGTAAGCAAACGGCGAGAAGAATGCGAACAGAAAGAAGTGAAATTGTTCCCCATGTTTCCAACAAAATTTCCCCCGCAGGGAACCCCACTGCCCACATAAGCATTGCTAAAAAACAGGCCATGTTAGCACCAATCACACTAGGTGTAGATTTTATTTTTAACACATTTCCACCCTAAGTCTTGTTAAAAAGTCTGTGTTAAAATTCCTACACCTTTAATTCGAAAAAATTCCTCATTAAAATTTTGGAGTTTAACATAGGTGACATTTTTGTATTTAGCTTCTTCCATTCCAAAATGAGCAACGATTTGCAACAAAGATTTCAAAACCGTTTTGCTCTTGTAGAAAGTGTTTGTAAAAGACAAAAAAAGTACGGGAGTAAGACTAGTAAGCATTTAAATTTATTTCTTAAAAGATACTTATGGGGAAGCCAATTAGTAATATCAATTGTATTTTTTTACAAGATAAAAAGTATTTTCCTTGATAGGCGTTTGGTTTTGAAGAGATAGGTAGGAGTATGACATCCATAAAAAAGTAAGATCAATTTTTTGCAATTTGTACTTTGTTAACAATTTGTGACTATAATAGTAACAGATTATACAAAACCCATTCAGACACGAAATGTTATTGGGTTTTTTTGAATAGTAATACCAACGAATTACTTGAATAGTAGAGGTTTTCCAAAATACGGGATCTTTCGTAGAACCACGCCACCACACTATTATTCTTGCCTGTTTTAATATTATAAAGAATTGCCGGATACTACAACAATTAATCATTTTTCCCCCACCAAAAAACAAAATGAAGTATCAAATAAAACACAAAATACTTTTCTATTTTTTATTCACTTTAGTTCCTACATTCGAGCTTCTTTCCTTTTCTGATTATTTTGAAGCAAAGTGGTCTAGAAGAAAATTTAGAATTCATGGTTTCACAAAATGAAGAAGATGTGATTGGTGGGAAATGCAAAAGCTAAATAAAAAAATAATTAAACTGTTATTTAATTATCGATTTTATGGATTTTATTATTTTGTTTTAGTAATTCTGTTACTAAATTTTTGTCTTGGAGCATGCAGTAGCAAAGAACGTAGTTTGTACTATTATCCTTCTGGTGATCAACAAAGAGTACATGAACTATGTACATTGGTTTTTCATAGCCCCTATTACCAGTATATTTCACCTTCACGGAGTGTAAAACTCAGGAGAATTAGAACGACCTCGTGGGGATTTTGGGCAACATTTGCAGATGGTAAAACTTATAAAGTGCCAATTTTTTCTGATCTGCCTGTAGGTAAAATGTATTATTGTAATTTTCGACCTCCTCCTACAAAATGCGCCTCACGCAATGATTGGGATGAGCGATGTGAATGGGACCAGAGTTTCCATCCAAACCGATTTCAGTAACAAATTTTTTTGTTTCTAAAAAAATGTGTAACATCTATACCAACTGCAAACATACGTTATAGCACAAATTTTTGTGGATACACGTCCTGCAAATCGAAAGATTATAATTTCTGTTTGAGAATGTATCTACAACCTCGGAAGTCCATTTAAGATAAAATATTAATTCTACGTGTGATTTTAATTTTTTGAAAAGTTTGCCAAATTCAAACAATTTTTCATTAATCCATTTCTGAAGTTCCATAAGCACCTATAAAAAATATATTGCTCCATAAATTATGTCCCCTGAATAGTTACATTGATTCCTTATGAAATCACTAAAATGCCACAAAAAATTTAACATCCTAATTTATCGAATAAATAAGAAATCCAAAAGGCTTGAAAATTTTAACAAATTAAATTATAACGTCGCAATTTCTTCAAGTTTTAATATATAATTCGGACTTAGGAGGTGCTCACCTTCAAGCAAAAAATTAAGATATTCTCTCGTGGGACGTGATTCTTTTCCCGTTTCGATTGCAACGTATGCGGTCGCAAAAATAGAATGTCTGTCAAGGTCCTGGACTTCAAAATCTTGACGCCTATACTGCTTTTCATCAACACCTTCATACTTATCCAAAGTTAAAAGATCAACATCACTTACAAAATAAAGAATTCCTTCTACTTCGTCTCCAGGAGAAGATTGAATGTTGGCTTTACCACCATCAAAAGATTGTTTGTTAAATGTAAGTAGATAATTTGGCAAGATTACGGCTATACGTGCTGGTGACCAGCCAAGTCTGTGCCGGATTCTCCTAGCACTCATGTTAGATCCGTAAGCAAAATATTGTTTCATAATAAATTACTTTTTACGTGAAAAATAAAAGCTCAGCATGGTTAATAATTGAGGTAATAACAAGTTTTACTTTACATTATTTTTTGTGAATACTGAAAAAATTTTTTATTTTTTAAAAAATACCTATAAAAAACATTTCAAATATAATAGTGTCGTATTTTTTAAAATTGCCTTCAAACAGTGCCTATTGTTATTTTCCCAATTCCACTTCAATCAATTTAGTATTATAGATGTTTTTTCCTACAGGCAGATCACTTGAGAAATCGCGTAAATTATGAGATAATAACTCCAATTTATTTAGAACATTGAAATTTAAATTAGTATTATTTTATACATGTCTATGGAATTAACTTTATACAGAAAACTATCTTCAAATTTGTTGAATGAGGTTGTGTGCATCAAAGAAAATTGTTGGATTAGATCTCCCTTATGGGATGGGTTTTGGTTACACTCAGGATTATGGCTTACCATCCTGATGATCTTGCTAGATTCATTAATATTGCAGGAAATGTTTTATGCGGTAGGGGTTTTTCTGTTTTGGATTTCCCACCGGTTTAGTTCATTTTATATAGCATGGGGTACACGAGCTTACAAATCACTTCGTAAAAATCAGCAGAAGCGTTTTGTTATTCTACCAATATTTATTGTACTTTTTGTATTTGGGGTGCTTTTCACACCAGAAACTGTATTCCCTGTTACAGTATTCGAAAGAATTCTAGGATTATTACTACTTGATTTTGCTTGGGGTGTGCATCATTTTGCAGCTCAACACTATGGAATTCTAAGACTATATCACCAACGTTTTAATCCTGAATCAGCAGCTTCAGCAAAAAAACAAGATAGAATTTTTTGTTGGGGTGTCGGAGGTGTAATGGTTGTAATTGCAGAATTATTACATGGGACTTCATTTTTACAAGAGAAACATTTTATACAATTTTTGCCTAAAATTGGGGAAATAGATGGAATTCCATTACTGATGAAATTCGGAACCTTACTTGTAATAGGAGTAACATTTTTCATGATTCGTAAAGCATGGTCACAAGATAGCGGTCTCCCAAGACTTATTTATTTATTCGGAGTTGGTATTTTGGTAATGTCGGCATTTCAGTTAGAACCATTTCAGTTTTTGATGCTTTGGACTTTACAGCACTGGATGGTTGCATTAGGGCTAGCAACACATATGGTTGGGAACGATACTCATCAGAATTTTGAGAAAACCTCCACCAAGTCAGAACAAAACTCATCAAAGCACTATAATAAAACCTACTTGGTTTTATTTTTTCTATGTGTTTTTTCAGCCATAATGACTCCTTTGTTTGAAATTGAAGCTATTTCATTTGGAAGTCGTTACAGCGAATATCTGTTTCCTACCTTAATTGAATGGCTTCAAAATTCAGAATGGTATATTTTTTTAGTTGGAATTGGTCTTGCTGGAGGATTTTTACATTATTGGATGGATAGGTCAGTTTATCGTTTTTCTGATCAACAAACACGTAAAAGTGCACAACAATTACTGATTTAATCATACTTCTTGGTAAATTAATGAACAATATTGAGAAAGAAATTGAGGAGGAAATCAAAAAAAATTGGCCCAGTGCATTAGAGGGAGATCTGGAACACCCCGTTTTGGGTATGATTCATTATTGGACTGGGGAGCAGCGTGATAGGATTGTGATCCGGTTTAGTTACGAAGGTCAAACAAAAGGTGAATCAGAGAAAATGTTTTTTATCAATTTAAGTCAGGATAGTTGGCTTCTAGATCACATATCCACTTTCAAGTTAGAAAATGAAAAAATGAAATTAATAAAAAATCAATCCTTTAGAGCGCAAGACGAACTTGAACAAAAATATCGAAGCGTCATTGACTTGTTTATAGAAAAACGTAAGTTGAGAAATTGTTTTTAAATCTTATTGGATTCATGAAGATTATCTTTCACAAGACCAACTTTCAATGATTATTCTTTCGTCCTGAAAAATTGAAACATTTTCTCTCGACATTTGTTTAATCTTTTTCTTGACTTTTTCCTACAAAAATTTTAAAATTACTAGCAGTTTAACTCAATGAGTGCTAAAAAAACATTTAACAATGCGCAAGGAGATCTACATTTGAAAAAAAGGGCAGAAGATTCTAGAAAAGGGGTATTATTTGAAAACTTGGTTTTGAATGA
>CAZOTX010000031.1:0-8944 GCA_964582835.1 uncultured Pseudomonadota bacterium
ATTCCTTCTTTCAAAAAGGGGACACAGGTCTGCAGCAATTGTTGAGGAGCTGTCAGATTAATATCTAGACTCTTAGACCACGTTTGTTCATCCATATTTTCAATCACCGGCCCCGCAGGAAAAGTTCCAGCATTCAAAATTAGAATGTCCAATCCTCCAAAATAACTAACAGTTCTCTCCACGGCTTTCCTTACTTCTTCTTTATTGGTCACGTCGCACTGTAGACCCAGCATACCTGTTTCTGAAAAAATATTTAAGATTTCTTTATTCAAATCCATCCCAACCACAACTGCACCCTGCTCGTGAAGCTCTCTCGCACTAGCCAACCCTATTCCACTTGCAGCTCCGGAAACAAGAGCAATTTTTCCTTCAAATTCCCTATGTCCGTTTTCGTTGGGTAGTAGAGAATTGTTTAATAATTTTAATTGCTGAAGTTCCCAATATTCGCCCTCAAACAAATGTTCTTCCCCAATCGGACTCCAACCTCCAATTGATTCTGCCCAACGAATTGCTTTTACCGTATGTTCCACAATGTCTGCCACAATTCTGGATTCAGTTATATTTCTTCCGAACACAACCGTCCCTTTTCCAGGCCAGACGCCCCAGCGAGGGGCAGTGTCTAAACAAATTTTTTGCCCGTCGGAATGCCTCTCAAAATAAGCTTTGTATCCCAAGGAAAATTCATCAAGGCTTTTCTCCAAATTATTAACATCAAGGACCACTGGAATCGGTTTGGTATGTATCAAGTGATCCGTCGTGATCGGACCGCGGGTCGAAATATCGTTAACGTTTTGCAAATTTGCAAAACCGTAGGCTTTTGGAGAATTATCTAACTGCGCCAAAACTGAGGTCCCACGGATTTGAGAAACTTTTCTACGGACATTTGCCAATAGCCTTAATTCTTCCCCTTGAAGATCTTTCTTTGTAACCGTTTTAGATGAAAATTGATTTGCAAATTTTTTCTCTATTGCTTTTTCAGCAAGACTTACCAAATCAATCATCCGTTTATAACTTTCAAAAGCCGTTTCTGCAAAAGTAATAATTCCATGATTTAGCAACAACATGCCCTCAAAATTTTTCATATCTAAATTATTTGTAATTTCCAACACCTTTTTAGCAAGTTTAAATCCTGGAAGTACATAAGGAACAAATATTATTCTCTCACCATACAAATCTCTCAGTAGTTCCTCACCTTCAGGCGTATTTGAGATTGTTACAACAGCATCCGCATGAGTATGATCAATCCATTTTAGAGGTATTACAGCATGTAGTAAAGCTTCCACAGAAGGGGAGGGAGCATCAGGATTGGTCATGGCCAGGTGCTGCTGACATACCATTTCCGAATCGCTAATGCTTTCAAGTTTTGCCAATTTTTGCATAGTTTTCAAACGAAGTGCCGTAAATCCTTTGTCTTCAATCATGTTCAAATTACATCCGCTACCTTTGACATAAAGAATATCTTCTCTTTCCCCGAACAAATTTGTTTCCATTAGTTTCACGGAGGTATTTCCTCCTCCGTGTAGTACCAAGTCAGAATTTTGTCCCAGAAGGCGTGAAGAATAAATTCGCATTTGGAGTGAATTTTCTTCATATAGAGAAGCTTCTTTTGAATCCCACAAGTTTTTCATTGGTATTATTTTTCGATACTAAAGATATTCTTTGCTTAAATTCTCACCAAAAGGGCGACTAATAATTCCTTTTTCTGTTATTAAACCTGTTATCAGTTCATTTGGAGTTACATCAAAAGCAGGATTTCGGACTTTAATTTTTTCCGGAGCCGTTCTTATCAAACCAAAATGTGTAACCTCTTCCACATTTCTTTCTTCAATCACAATTTCTTTACCATTGGCTGTTTTCATGTCAATTGTGGAATAGGGACACGCCACATAAAACGGAATACTAAAATGTTTTGCAATGATAGCAACTCCATGAGTTCCGATTTTATTCGCCACATCACCATTGGCCGCTACTCGGTCAGTTCCTGTAATTACCAAATCAATCAATCCCTGTGACATTAAATGTGCCGCCATGTTGTCGGAAACCAAAGTCACATCAAGCCCGGATTGCTGAAGTTCCCAGCATGTCAACCGGGACCCCTGAAGTAGTGGTCTAGTTTCCTCAGAGTACACGCGAAATTTAACCAAATTTTGATGTGCCAAATACATTGGGGCAGTGGCAGTACCAATTCCAGTTGTGGCAAGAGCTCCAGCGTTACAGTGTGTTAATACACCCATCCCTTCTGTGATCAATGATACGCCATTAATACCCATCTTCAAACACAATTGAACATCCTCTTCGTGAATTCCAATCGCCTCTTTCTCTAGATGACTGTACATGGCAACAGAATCATCTCCAGTAAAATTTTTTACACTTTTAAGCATGCGTCCGAGCGCCCATGTTAAATTGACAGCAGTAGGACGGGCACTGTCAAGATATTCTGCTTTCACTTCTGCTTCCTCCAGAAATTTTTTTTTGTTTAATCCCGTCTTTTCTCGAAGTGCTATAAGTAAACCGTATGCTCCTGCCACACCAATTGCGGGTGCTCCCCTCACTTTCAACTGCTTGATGGAGTCATACACCTGTTCTACTGATTCTTGTTTTTCTACAATTACTTTAAGTGGTAACTTTGTTTGATCAAGTAAATAGAGTTCACCAGCATCCCAACGGATTGTTTGTGGAAATGATCTCATGTTTTTAAAAAAATTTGGTTGATGTATACAATAGAATTCAATACAGCATACTATAAAAACACAACAACTAATATTGCTCAAACCAAAAATAACAGGGAGTCTTGTAGATTAACTCTTTAACTTGAGTCGAAAAATTAATGGATTAGCCTTATAATGTGGCTTGGTATTCGTACTATCTTAATAGCATTCAGTTAAAAAACTGATAAAACTTTGGAAAATGCATTTTAAGTAATAAAATAGAGCGAAGAATTTTAATCAGAAGTTGACGAGATCTTTATTTAAAATGTGTTTGTATGTTAGGGAAAAATTGGCTCAAATCAAATTTGACACATACCATAAAAAAACATCTAAAAAATTTTCTTTATGATTCAAACACCTAAATGCTAAATCCGCTCAACAACTGTAGCAATTCCCTGTCCAAGACCAATACACATAGTTGCCACTCCCAAAGAAGAGTCCTGTTCACGCATTTCGTGTAACAGAGTTCCAAGAATACGAGTACCTGAACAGCCTAAAGGATGTCCAAGAGCAATTGCTCCGCCATTCAAATTAACTTTTTCATCTATCATTTTATCTATTTTTAAATCCCTTAAGACCGGTAAAGACTGAGCAGCAAAGGCCTCATTCAATTCAAACAAATCAATGTCTTCAATATCCAGCCCCCCACGCTTTAGTGCTTTTTTTACGGCTGGAACTGGGCCATATCCCATAATCGCAGGGTCAACGCCAGCAGTAGCGATAGCTTTCACTTTTGCAAATGGTTTTAAACCAAGATCATTTGCTTTCTTTGCTGACATCATTAAGACAGCAGAAGCACCATCAGATATAGCTGAAGAATTACCTGCAGTAACAGTTCCTGATACCGGATTAAAAACTGGACGTAATGCTGCAAGTGCCTCTATACTGGCATCGTGACGAATTACTTCATCATCCGTACAAAGCATTAGTTTACCTTCTTCATCATGTCCCTCTATTGGAACAATTTCTTTTTTAAATCGTTTAGATTTCGTGGCTTTTGATGCATTTTTATGTGAACGCAATGCAAATAAATCCTGATCTTCACGAGATATTTTATGCTGAATTGAAAGCATTTCAGCCGTCAAACCCATCATTCCGGATGCCTTCGCAGAAAATTTACTAATGTGTGGATTTGGATCCAAACCATGATCCATCGGCACATGACCCATGTGTTCCACCCCTCCACAGAAAAACACATCTCCCTGCTCACACATAATTGACATTGCTGCAGTATGAACTGCAGTCATAGACGATCCACACAAACGATTAACGGTCTGAGCAGAACAAGTATGCGGCAGTGATGTCATCAACGAAGCAAAGCGGGCTATATTAAAACCCTGTTCTTTAGTCTGGTTAACGCAGCCCCAGATTACATCTTCCACATCTTCCGGATTCAGTTCGGGATAACGATTCAATAACTCATTAATCAGCACCGCAGACAAATTTTCGGCACGTATATTCCGAAACATTCCTCCTTTTGAGCGTCCCATTGGAGTTCGAACTGCATCTATAAATACTGCTTCCTGCATAACGACCTTTTCAAATTTAAATGTTTCTAAGCAAATGATTTTTAAAAAAAATGAGGACCTACATAATACTTAATTTCATTTTTTTCTAACCTAATCAATTAATTATTTCTCCTAAAGAAAGAGCCTTATTTTTCACTGAACAGGATGAAACAAATGGCCTTCCTGTGCCATTTTTCTAATCTGCTCAGTTGGCTCAAAAATTTTTCCTAATTCATTATGTTTTTCAGCACGCTGAATAATTTCATTTAAACCTTCATTATCAGCCCAGCGAAAGATGCCACCTCGAAACGGTGGGAACCCTAGACCATAAATCAGACCCATGTCAACCTCCATAGGTGTTCCGACAATCTTATCTTCAATACAACGAGAACTTTCCATCAACATAGGAAGCATCATCCGGTCTTTTATTTCCTCATCACTGATTATTTTTTCATTGACAACACCCAAATCATGAAGGATTTGATTTACTTCCATGTTTTGTTTTTTTTTCGGCTTACCTTTTTTATCTATGCTATGAATATAAAAACCATTGTTGTTTTTTTGACCATACCATTCTTTCTCGTACATTTTAGAAATAATAGTTGGTACATTCTGAGCCATTCGATCTGGGAATCCTTCTGCCATCACTCCACCAGCATGAAAAGCTGTATCTATACCGACTACGTCTAACAAAAATGCTGGGCCCATCGGCCAGCCAAATTTTTCCATCACCTTGTCAATTTGCACAAAATCAACTCCGTCATTAACTAAGCCTGAGAAGCCTGCAAAATAGGGAAATAAAACCCTGTTGATAAGGAAACCAGGGCAATCATTTACAACAATTGGACTTTTTCCCATCTTTGCAGCATATGCTACGGTTGCAGCAATGGTTGAATCATTGCTTTTTTCTCCTCGAATTACTTCAACAAGCGGCATTCGATGAACTGGATTAAAAAAATGCATTCCACAAAACTGTTCCGGACGCTTTAGGCCCAGCGCCAGTTTTGTAATTGAAATGGTAGAAGTGTTAGATGTCAAAACAGAATCTTCACGAATTAAAGATTCCGCTTCTGCTAACACAATTTTTTTGACGCTTTCTTTTTCAACTACAGCTTCAACAACTAAATCAACATCTTTCAAATTTTCATAAGAAAGTGTCGGGGTTATTCCGGTTAAAACTTTAGCCATTTTTTTTGATTCCATTCGACCACTATCAACCCGTTTTTGCAAAATTTTTCTTGCTTCGCTCATACCTAAATCTAGTTGAGCTTGTGCTATATCTTTCATTGCGATCGGAACACCTCTGTAAGAAGATTGATAAGCAACTCCACCTCCCATTATTCCAGCTCCCAGAACTGCTGCCCTTTTGATTGGTTCAGATTTTTTTGACGATTCTTTAGCTTTTTTCTTGAGCAGTTGATCTCCTAAAAACAAACCAATTAAAGCTGTCGCCTCCTTGGATTTGGCTAGTTCTGCAAATCCTTCCGCTTCAATTTCCAATGCACCTTCCAAATTAAATTGTGCTCCTGCCTGCATTACACCAACAATAGTCAGTGGAGCCGGATAGTTTGGGCCTGCCTTTCCTGCTATGAAAGCTCGAGCAGTTTCAAATGTCATCAAAGACTCATTTTCATTCAGCTTTAATGCTTCCCGTTTTTCAGCACGTTTTGCATGCCAGTCCAATTCACCACCAATTGCTCTATCTAACAAATCCAATGCAGCAACACGTAAAATATCAGGTTCAACTACAACATCTACGGCACCTATTTGTAGAGCTTTTTCTGGCTTATTTTCTGTGCCACCTGCAATCCATTCAAGTGCGTTATCCGCACCAACTAAACGCGGTAATCGACATGTACCGCCGAATCCAGGTAGTAAGCCTAGCTTAACTTCAGGAAGCCCAACTATTGCTTTAGTTGAAGCAACTCTATATGTACACGCCAAACAGAATTCAAAACCTCCACCCAGAGCATACCCATTGATAGCGCAAACGCTGGGAAAATCCAGATTCTCCAAATCTGTAAAAACCTGTTGAGCATCTTTAACCCATTGAACCAACTCATCCTGCGGAATTTGAAAGCCTTTTAGAAATTCAGTGATATCTGCTCCTACAATGAAAACGCTTTTCCCACTCGTGACCAGAAGTCCACTTACAATTTTATTTGATGCCAACTCTTTGACAACTTCACGAAGTTCTGCAATAGAGGTTTGATCAAATTTATTGACAGACTCTCCCTGCGAGTCAAATGTCAACTCAACAATATTATTTTCCAGTGTACGGCATTGTATTGCCTGCCCAGTAAATTCCATAAAATTATATTTTAGATAAAAGTTTAAAAAATAATATTCAATGCATCAAAGTTTTGCCTTTTACCTCCTGCAAGCAAAGCTTCAAATTGTGGAATTATAGCCTCAACAAAATAGCGAGTAGTTTTAAGTTTGTTTGAATAAAAAAGTGCGTCTTCATTCTCTTTTAGAAGACTCGAATCTTCAAGAATAACTAGACCTTTTTCTTTTTTTATTTGTTTTAATTTTTCTGCTGCAACGACCGCCTGTTCAAGCAAGAGCCAACCAGCTGAAATTGATGAAATATACATCAAAAAAGGTGTGGCATAAAGTGCAACACCTTCCATGCCTTTTGTTTCAAGGATTTCTTGAGACTCTAAAGATGTTTCATAAAGTGTTTCACAGAACCCCTCAAATGTTTTGATAATTTCACCAAGTTCAGGATGTTTACTGTGTTTAGCTATCAACTGACTAAATTCTTCCATTAATTGTTGAAAAAGAATTCCACCATTCTGTTGCATTTTTCTACCTACTAGATCCAAAGCTTGAATATCTGTAGTCCCTTCGTAAATTGGAGCAATTCTAGCATCTCTAGACAGTTGCTCTAGTGGGAAATCTTTGGTGTAACCTACACCACCAAGTACTTGAATACCAATTTGTACCACATCAAACCCTACTTCTGTACACCAACCTTTGCAAAGGGGGGTTAGAAAGTCAACCATGTTTTGTGCCTTCTGCCGTTCTTCATGAGTTTTTGCTATTTGTTCCAAGTCTATTTGGAAAACAGTATAATATAGCAAAGCGCGCATAGCTTCGACTTTAGCCTTCATATTAATCAAATTAAGCCGCACCGCCGGATGCTCTACGATTGCAACACAAGGTGCTTTTGGATCACGAATTTTTAAAATTTGTTTGCCTTGAACACGCTCGTACGCATATGACTTTGCATTTTCGTAAGCCGCACCTCCAAGTGCCAAACCAATCAAACCGGTAAAAATACGTGCCCCATTCATCATCATGAACATCGAGGAAATTCCATTACCTTCTTCTCCAATAATCCAACCCTTACACTTCCCGTTTTCTCCAAAGTTTAAAACGGCTGTAGGGCTAGCATGAATTCCCAATTTATTTTCAATGGAGGCAACAGTTACATCGTTCCATTCTCCAAGAGTACCATCATCATTCACACGTGTATGTGGTACTAAGAACAGGCTCAAACCTTTTGTTCCCTCCTCAGCTCCTTTGACTCTAGCCAATACTGTGTGAATCACATTTTCACCTAAATCATTATCCCCTGAAGAAATCCAGCACTTGGAACCTTTAATTTTATATGTTCCATCTTTGATCGCTTCAGCACTAGTTGTACCTGCTCCGACGTCCGAACCTGCCTGAGGCTCACTCAAGCACATGGTACCTGTATACTTACCTTGATACATTTTAGACAAATACTTTTTTTTGAGATGGTCTGAACCAAATGTTTTTATTAGATCAGCAGCTCCAGAAGTAAGTCCGAAAAACATAGTCAATCCAAGATTTGCACCTGTCATTGCCTCATTAACAATTAGACCTAGTGTTGCAGGAGCACCCATTCCACCATATTTCTGAGGCACTCTTATTGAAGCCCATCCTAGTTCATAAGCTTTTTGATAAGGTTCATGTAGGCTTTTTGGTACTTTTACGCGTCCGTCTACCATTTTGCATCCTTCACGATCACTTTCAGAACGTGTTGGTGAAACGACATCAATCGCAAAACTGATTCCTTCCTTAACCATCATTTCAAGGGTATCTTGATCAAATTCTGAAAATTTTTCTGATTCGCTAAGTTGTCCATAATTCAACCATTCTTGTGTTGCAAAAAGAATGTCACGTTGATCAAGAATTAATTCAGTACTACTCATCTTTTTTAAATTAAGAAAATAATTAATGTTTTTAACACTTTTAAAATTAAGACTGCAGATTTAAAAAACTACCTTAACTCCCATGGAGAAGAAAGACATTTCCGCAAATCTTGATTGAGGTAAAATATATCTTTGTCCAAAATATTTGATCACTTAATGATTAACAATATTTTAACTATTTGGGACAGTTTGTGCAGAGTTATATATGTAATCTTTTTTAGAATATTTAATTAGAATATTTTAAAAGATTAAAACCTAAAAACTAGTTTCGCTTTTTTTAGAAAGAATTTTACAATGTCCCTTAGTTCAATTGTACATTCCGCTAGGAGAAAACCTCAATCTTTAAAAAATCAATTCCGTTGGAAGCTGGTGCCCCGATTTATTTGGCAGTCTATGCAGTCTTTTTACATAACATTATTAGTTTGCGGTCTTGTGACAATTGGTGGAATTTTTTATCTTTCTCAATGGATGAATTATCGCCAAGTTGCGCACCGCATAGATTCGCTGGAAACTAAACATTCAAAATTGTTTTACGAGTTAGAAT
>CAZOTX010000032.1:0-8908 GCA_964582835.1 uncultured Pseudomonadota bacterium
ATGATGTGGTTTAGTATTTTTTTCAGTATTGCAATCATTTCGATAGCAGCGATTTTGGACTTTGAAAATCTTGCTTTTGATCTTACTAACGGATTTAAATTCCTGGATATACCATCTTTATTGTTTGTTATTTGCACATCCATCTTTTTTGGAATAGCCGCAACATCTTGGCGTACATACGGGCGTTGCTGGACTTACACCTTTGGAAGTGCCAAACGAGTTTCAATCCATGACGCACGCTCTGTAGCTCGTTGCATGAATGTTATGGGAAATTCTGCATGGAAAATGGGAATTGTTGGTACTCTAATCGGTGGTGCCTTGCTTCTACAGAGTTTGGAGAAGATTAATAACGTAAATGAAGCACTAACTGTAGCTTTCTTAACGTTAGTATATGGTCTTATTTTCAAACTATTTTGTTATGTTGCTGAACAGCGAGTTATGAATCATTATGTGGGTTAATAAATAACTCACTCCTCTTCAAACATTTTCAACAGTTTTCCCTCTATTTCTAAAACTGTTAGAAAAAATTGACACCAGTCAGTTTTTTGTATAAAAATATTGACATTCAGAAAGAAATTCCAGATAATCAACAGTTTATTGCTAGAAACATTTCTTCTATATGAAGATGTGTATATTTCTTGGCCGATCCTGAAGACAGCCTCAAAAATGTAATGTTTTTTGAACTATTGTCTGTTTTAAACTAATTGTAAATATTTCAGAACTGCCAACAACCCTAACCAGTTTTTTTTTAAAAAAAGCTGTTCCAGTAACCTAAAGGTAAAAGTGACAGATCAAGAAACCAAAGTTTTAGTTCCCCCTCCTGCCCCCTCTAAACCAGAACCTATAGTATTTTTAGAAGAAAATGAAGACTTTGATGCACTTTATGATGAAAGCCTGAAAGGTTTTCATGAGGAAGATATTGTTACTGGTACAGTAACAGAGATAACCCGTGATTACGTTACTGTTGATATAAGTTTCAAATCAGACTGTCTAATAACTATTAACGAATTTCAAAATTTAGAAGGGGAACTCCAGGTAGAAATTGGAGACACTGTAGAAGTATATGTTGAGGCTCTGGAGGCAGATGAAGATGGGGTAACCTATCTTTCAAAACGCAAAGCTGAAAAGGTAAGAACTTGGGAGAAAATTGGAAAAGTTTATGAAGAGGACGGGATCGTACGTGGAACAATTGTGGCACGGATAAAGGGAGGACTTTCTGTAGATATTGGTGTTAAAGCCTTCCTGCCTGGATCTCAGGTTGATTTACGTCCCGTACGTAATCTTGATAAACTACTAGGAGAAGATTTTGATTTTAAAATTTTAAAGTTTAACCAAAAACGAGGAAATATTGTCCTTTCCCGCAGAGTATTACTAGAAATAGATCGAGATGAAAAACGTCTCAAAACCCTAGATGTCCTTAAAGAAGGAGCACTTATTAAGGGGTACATCAAAAACATCACAGATTATGGTGTTTTTGTGGATTTAGGTGGAGTAGACGGTTTACTACACATTACCGATATGACATGGGGACGTATCGTACATCCGTCAGAAATGTTTGAAATTGGAGACGAAGCTGAAGTAGTAGTGCTCAAGTATTTTCCTGAAGAGCAAAAAGTGTCTCTTGGGCTCAAGCAAAGGGATCAAAATCCTTGGGAAATGGTTGAAGATAGATTTGCAGTTGGAACAAAAGTTACTGGGAAAATTGTCAGCTTGACCGATTATGGCGCCTTTATAGAAATTGAACCTGGAGTAGAAGGACTAATCCATGTTTCCGAAATGTCATGGACAAAAAAAGTCCGTCATCCATCAAAAGTCGTTGAACTAGGTGAAATGGTGGAGGCAATTGTCAAAGATCTAGATGTAGAACGAAAACGGATTTCACTTTCGATTAAAGAAGTCCATGCAAACCCCTGGAAACTTGCTCTAGATAGATATCCCGTCGGATGTATTGTCAAAGGATCTGTTCGGAATGTTACAGATTTTGGTATATTTGTTGGACTGGATGAAGGAATTGACGGATTGGTGCATGTATCAGATATTTCATGGAAACAAAGACAGTTTAAACCAACAGAAGTCGCTACTAAAGGTGATGAAATTGAGGTGAAAGTACTAAATATTGACGTTGAGCAAGAGCGACTTTCTTTGGGGATCAAACAGCTAACAGAAGATCCATGGAAAAATCTTGATGAAAATAATCCTCTAGGTTCTGAAATTACCGGAAAGGTTGTAAATTTGACAGATTTTGGAATTTTTGTAGAGGTATCTGATGGAGTAGAGGGTTTAGTACATATTTCTGAAATAGATGATTCAATACAGAAAAACAAGATTCATGATGTATATCCAGTTGGGGCAGAAGTAAAAACAAAAGTCATGAAGATTGATTTAGAAGAAAGGCGTTTGGGACTTAGTATTATAGAAATTTTATCAACCCCAGTTCCAACTGTCAAAGTTCCTGAGGATAGTACTAAAGCTGAAACAGATTCTGGTGAAGAACTAAAAGATAGCCTTTTTACTGAAGATGAATCACCAGAAACGGATACAACGGAACTTCCAGAAGATGACACTAAAGTTGAAGCAGATTCCACTCAGGAATTAAAAGAAACAGTTATTACTGAAGATGCAGCTCCTATATCTGATCAAGAAAAATCGGAAATAATAGAAAATAAAGTTGAGGAAAAATCTGCTCTATTAGATAAAAATGGAGTAAAAATTGATGAAGCAACCAAAACTACTAAGAAAAATAATAAAAGCTCAACAAAAACGGGAACAACTCCCAAAAAAGGAAAGAAAGTTGTAGATGAAAGTATAAAAACAATAGAAAATAATGATAAAGATTCTTCAAAAAAAGAAACTTTAAAAAAAACCTAAATACCTTCAAGAAACTAAACAGATTTTTTGGCTACCTACGTGGCTATTTTAATACTTTTAACAACCTCCAAAATTGCTTCATTCTCTGAATCCAAAAGTAGAGCTTCGTTGTAAATTGATTCCGCTACGAATTTGGCCTGGACGATGGGAGTAATTTCAGATCGAAATTGAATGGAACTTTTGTTGACCTGATCATTTTTCGTTTTTCAGAATCCACGGATTTGAAAAAGGGATTGTTCAACAGCATCCCGAATACGTTCTTTATTATGTTGGCTATAGCTTTCGAGCATTGCAATTCCAGATTTTGCTTTGAGAAGACCCAAAATCCTAATCAATCTTTCTGTGACCAGTAATTCTCCTGTTTTCTTTTGCTTCTGCAGGGCTGTGATTGTTGCTTCAACTCCATTCTTGCCGAGGTGTTTCATCGCTTCAATAACCTGTTCAGCAACTTCTTCATCAGCAAGATAAGGAAGCATCAAGGTTGCTACTCGCGGATTTTTTGTGCGCCGCAAGATATCAAAAGTGTCACGATTCTCAAAGAACGAACGACCCTTGAGTAGTTTGATGATCGAGTCCGCAATTTCAGGTCCTATTGCAATCAACAAATCTTTGTAAGCCGCACGATTAGAGCTCTGGCTTGGAGAGTCATAGCGTAATACCAGCACATCAATTCCAGGCTTGCCATAGTCTGTAAAAGCATCCGCTAGTGCACGTACCAAGTCTGCACTGGCTTCCGGAGCCAGATCAACAAGATCTTCAATAGCTGGTCCGTATTGCAAACGTCCCAAATTGCGCACAACTTCACGGTGAACACGTTCATCTTTTTCAACGAGTCTCTGATGCAAAGCCGTGCCTGCTTCCGGACCTCCAATTTTTCCAACTAGTTTAACCGCCCGCAAACGTACTTTTGAACTTTCATCTTCCAGTAGAGAAATTGCCATTTCCAAAGCTTCCTGTTTTTCGCCCTGACGGTGCAGGTCCTCAGCTTTTTCGATACTTGCACAGCCAGCGAAAATCATGACCATCAGCAGGCTCAACACTGCCAAATCCGTAGTAAATTTGATTTTAAGCATTTTAACTCCTTTTTCTGTAGCTAATGTTTTTTTGATCAAAATAAAACAACATATTAATCTTCATCAGGAACACGTATAAAGACAAGATCTGTTAAATCTGGTGCAACAATGGGTTCTTTTGAATTGATTCCCGCTGAATCAAAAATCATCATCACTTTGTCGGCCAAATCTTCCACGTTGCCCGCGTGACGTACTATTATCGTGACTATAGTCGGCACCGAATTATCGTAACTGATATAACGGAATTCATCACCATCACTTTGTTTCAGCTTAGTTCGTAGTTTTCGGACTTCAGAACCAACAAAATCTTTAAGCACCAAATCATAAGAAATTAGGCGTTTTCCTCCAATTGAAATAGTTGACATTTCCTTGAGAATCTGTGGTATAAAATTCTCCTGCATATCTTCATAGGCATCTTTGACCAAGCCGGCTATCATGGCAGAAGGAATTACACTTGGTCCTCCACGACGGGCTACACTGACCACTCTGTTGGCAAAGGAACCGCCTCGTCCGGTGGAAACATTTTTTGCAGTTACGTTGAGTGAAAGTGCTAAATCACCTTTAATATTTCCACTAACAGATAAAATGTTTACTTCAACTACAACCTTGGCTATCTGTTTAAGTAAACTAAGACCTGTGGTATAAAACGCTTCCGCGTTTTGAATCTGCCTATCCAGCAAAGCACGGTCTGCAGGACTTCCGGAAACAAGTGCCATGAATTGGTCTTTTGAAATTTTGGCAAATTGCTTTTTTACTTTTTCATCTGTCTGTACAGACGTGACCGCATTACGAAAATCCATTGCCCGTAAACCACGCTGGTTCAAATCTGTTTGAATCTGATTCATCAACGCCTCTTCGAGGTCGCTGAATGTGAATCCTGACTTTGAAAGGTCAATATTTTTCTTACTGGTAATGACCGGAACAATCGTACTAGAACTGTTGTTGATAAGTGTAAGGTCTTTTTGAAGAGCAACCAGAACTTTCTGACGATCAACCTTGTGAGCTGAATCAATCCCATAATATTTTCCACCAAAAATTTTCTTTTCGTCATTTACCTCACTTTTAACAATGTATTTTTGCACATTTTTAGATAGATAGTCTTCTATGTTTGCAAAATTGTTATTGTAATCTTCGTCAGGGAGTAACTCCCGAACCATCGCGTCAACTGCCTGTGCACTAGCGATCTCTATCGCTTTGGCCTTAGCGGCACGAATATCATTGCGCTTGATAAATGCTTTAGCCTTTATTCGTATCACTCGAACACCCGGTGAGTCTTCTTTCAAAGTCACACGTCCAGTGAGATCGGCAAGTGTAAGAAAGTTTTCGGGTTTTGGTTCGACTTTCTTGTCTGAACAACCACTGTGTAAAATAGCAAGACCAAGTATGACTGACGTTATGAGGTTTAATTTACGCATTTCGACTCCTGTTATTTTTAGTTTGAACAATAATTTCGCAATCTATAATAATGTTTCTGAAATTAAGTAGCAATTTCACAAAATAGAAATTTCGCATTTCTATTCAACAAAATTTCATTCTCGGCATCCATTCTTTAACTCATGAAAGGTTCAGGATTGCACATTTCAGTAAAAACTGTGATCCTTGTTATAATACCATATTAATAAATTCGTGAAAAGAGGATTTACAAGTAAATGCGATTTTTCATATATTTGCTTTTCGGAGCTTTATTCTTTTTAACCACACCAGCCAACGCATTTTTCCCACTAACCTGGGATGATTTGATGTACCAAATGGAGAAACGAATGAGTTGGAGGAAAGCAAAAATGGAAACCATTGTTCAGGTGTTTGATCCATTTGCCAAAAATGCAGATGGTGAATTTACGAAAAAACCTGTTGAATTACCTGCAAAGGGATTTAAACAGATTATTCATTGGAAGGATGGCGAAATCCTTGTTGTTGAAACAATGGACGAAAAAGAACAATTGTTACATTATTACTATGAAAACAAAGGAGATCTACTGTCAGTCTCTCTCGATGACAACCGTACTTTAGAGACTGAAGATATTTTACCGCGCCAACTCCGCTTCCGTTCAAGATTTGAGGAGGACCGTAACAGAGCACTTGAAGAGGCTGGAGTTATATATAAATCAATTGCTTATCACATTAGTAACGACAATAATGTTTTTCTCCGTATAGGAAATATAGAATCAGGACACTTTGCGCTTCTGAATCCAAAAACATACGACTTGATTTCCATACATAACAGACTTTTGTTGGAAAATGAAGACTGGCTTGAAATAAAAATAGTCTTTAAAAATTATGAAATTTATCGCTGGCAGACATTTCCTAAAGTTACAGAATACTTTATAGGAAATAGATTGTTTAAGAGAGTAAGAGTTAGCAATGTACGGACGCTTTCCCGTTTACCGATAAAAATACTCCGGGAAAAAGCTTGGAAATTACGTAATTTACAACATGCATCTTTAAAAATAGACTATGCGCTTTAATTTTTTTTCACTTTTTTTGATTGCTGTTTTCACTTTTGGATTTAGTTTTTTTGTAAAAAATATTTTTGCAAAAACACAGGTAATAGATAGAATATATTTAATCGTTAACAGTCAAATGCTTACACGCAGTGAAGCACATGATGTTGCTTCTGCAATTCAGTCTCAACATTCTTCTGGAGAAAAAACAAAAAAAGAACTTGATGAAATGCTGTTGAAAAATCTAGTACAAGAATTGCTACTTCTTGACCGTGCTCAGGCACTAAGAATTGTACCAGGGGTAAAAGAAATAGATTCCCGACTGAACCAACTTGCGGATGAGCAACCTCAATTGCTTGAGGTGTATCCAGAAGAAGAATTAAAAGATCAACTGGTGCGTGATTATAAAAAACAAAAAATTATCAACCGGGAAGTTGATTCAAAAATCAGAATTGAACCTCTGGAAATTAATTTATTCTGCGAAAAACAACTCCGCCAAGAACGTAAAGTAGGTTTAGCCCAAATTCTTTTGCAGGGTTCGGATGAAGAAATTCGGCAAAAGATTTCAACCATACGCCGAGATTTCGAAAGTGGAATCACGTTCGAAGAATTGGCAAAGCTTCACTCTGTTGATGCAAGCGCAAAACGTACCGGAGGGAAGCTAGGAATTTACAAGCCAGAAGATTTGTTAGCAGAAATTGGTGAAGCAACACAAAATTTAAAGCTTGGTGAAATCAGCAACGTTGTTCAAACAAGCCTTGGTAAACATCTGCTCTACATTTACAAAGAAGAAATCCCAAAAAATCTTGACTGCACGGATCTTTCAGTAACTCAAACCAACAAATACTCAAATGCCTTATATTCACAAAAGCGTGGAGATTTTTTAGAAATATATATGGATGAATTATACGCCTGTGCCAATATCGAAATCAAGGAACCTGGTACTTCAGGACTTCCCACCCTTTCATCATTGCCTAAAGCTGAGAAAGGAAAAGTTAATTGCCAGGCTCGCCGAGTAATGGTACTACCACAAAAGAAGAAAAAGGAAAAAAAGGAAAAACAAAGGAGAAGAAAATTAAAGTAAACTGTGTGTTGATATCAAATTTTTTTCGCCTGAACCTGATTACTCTTTTCTTGGATTCCTATCCAACTATTTTAAAGTTTTCATTTGAGTCTGTCATTTCCATTTTTAAGCGTGTTGTATAGCTCAAATGCTTGTTCAGGAGTTTCATTTTCATGAACTACTTTTCTTACGGCTTGAATCATTGCAACTGGATCATTTGATTGGAAAATATTACGCCCCATATCCACACCTGCCGCACCTTGCTGTATCGCATTATATGCCATTTTTAAGGCATCTATTTCTAAAAGTTTCTTCCCTCCAGCTATAACAATTGGTACTGGACAACTTGCTGTAACAGTTTCAAACCCCTTTTCAACATAATAAGTCTTAACATAATGAGCTCCCAACTCTGCACAAATTCTCGTGGCCAATCGAAAATAGCGGGCATCTCGCACCATTTCTTTGCCGACGGCTGTCACTGCCAAAGTTGGAATTCCATAACGTGTTCCCTGATCAACTAGTTTGGTCATATTAATTATAGATTGCCTTTCATACTCTCCACCAATAAAGACTTGAACTGCCATTGCAGATACATTCATCCGGATAGAATCTTCAATGTCCACAGCAATTTCTTCATTTGACAATTCTTTTAGCATGCTTGTACCTCCCGAAGAACGCATAACAATTGCTTTTGTTATTGAAGGCGGTACAATGCTCCGTAAAATCCCCCGAGTCAGCATAAGTGTATCGGCATATGGCACCAGCGGCATTATATTAACATCAATTCGTTCAAGTCCAGTGGTAGCACCCTGAAAATATCCGTGATCAAAAGCTAACATAACAGTCCGTCCAGTCTTTGGATTAAAAATGCTAGCTAATCTGTTTTGCATTCCCCAGCCCAGTGAATTTGAACCTTTCAAATAAAAAACCTCGGACTTTTGAGGAATGTTCAGAAAATATTCTTTTGTTTCATGGATTGCATCTAAATCAGCCATTATATTACCTCTTAAAAATAATAGTTTTTATTGATTAAATCACCCTTTCATTTCCACCGTCAATCGGGATTTGAGCACCTGTTGTTTTGAAAAAAACCGAACCAGCCATAGCACATACCATCCGTGCAACTTCTTTAGTTTTAACATCTTTTTTCAAAACATTTCGTGATTTGTATTTTTCCACAGTTAAACCGTAACGTTTTGCCGATTTTTCAAGAGATTCTGAAGTCCATAGACCTGTATCATAAACACAATCAGGATGAAGTATATTTACTCGAATTCCAAATTTTCCCAACTCCAATGCTGCAATTCTGGCTAGTTGAGTTTGGCCAGCTTTCGGCACCGAATAAGCTGAAGCTCCTGGTCCTGGTGCAGGAACATTCCGTGACCCCATAAACACTACTGATGGATCAATTCCTTCTTTCAAAAAGGGGACACAGGTCTGCAGCAATTGTTGAGGAGCTGTCA
>CAZOTX010000033.1:0-8839 GCA_964582835.1 uncultured Pseudomonadota bacterium
CAAAAACTTGATTGGGACATCGCAAATGTTGCATCCGGGTTGGGAAAGTTGATTCTGGCAGGGGGTTTGACTCCAGAAAATGTTGCAGACGCAGTCAAGATTGTACAACCGTGGGGAGTGGATGTTTGCAGCGGTGTAGAAAGTGAGCCTGGAGTTAAAGATATGTGGAGAGTGGAAAAATTTATTCGAAACCTTAGAAATTCATTCTATTCAAATACTTAAAATTACTTGAAACCATGAATAATTCAACTTTTATTACTCAGGGTGGTATCAAAATTGAGAAGTCGATTACACCATTGGATGACAAACATGCACTCGATAAAATATATCAATATATTGATACTAAAAAAGGTGCACTTTTTGTCAGTAATTACGAAGTTCCGGACCGTTATTCTCGATGGGATTTAGGTTTTGTGCACCCTGCACTAGAATTGATTTCTAGGAAAAGACAGTTTGAAATAAATGGGCTGAATCCAAATGGGGTGCGATTATTGAAATTGATAGCTCCTGCTTTACAAAATCATCCTCATCTTGAATCATTGGTTTTTGAAGCTGATACGAATCTTTTTGCAGAAAAGATTTCGGGGAATGTGAAACCTCCGCCAGAATTTTTTACGGAAGAAGAACGGAGCCGTCAACCAAGCTTGTTTTCTGTAATTAGAAAAATATTTGAATTGTTTCAAAGTGATGATCCCTATCTTGGGTTTTATGGCGCATTTGGCTACGATTTGGTTTTTCAATTTGAAAATATCGAAGCCAAACATAAACGAGATCCTGAACAAACAGACTGTCATTTGTTTTTACCAGTTGAATTGGTAGTAGTCGATCGACAAAAGGAAGAGGCATCCAAAATTGAATATCATATTGAAACTCCGGAAGGTATGACAGAAAGCTGGTGGAATACGGGTGAAGAGTTTCAGGTTCCAGAGGGAAGTGCTGATGGTAAAATAATCTGTGACCACGAAGCAGGAGAGTTTGAGCATAAAGTGGCAAAAATTCAAGAAGGTTGCCGACGCGGAGATTTTTTTGAAGTCGTACTTTCCCAATCTTTTTCTACTGGTTTTGCTGAACAGCCGTCAACTTTATTCAAAAGAATATGTGAACAGAATCCAAGTCCTTACAGTTTTCTGATCAACATGGGAAATGAGCAACTGGTGGGAGCATCTCCAGAAATGTATGTACGAGTTAAGGCAGAACGTTTTGAAACCAGTCCCATTTCCGGGACTGTGCCTGTTGGGGGCGATCCGATGGAAACAGCAGAACGGATAAAATCTCTTATATCTTCGGAAAAAGAGGAATCAGAACTCACGATGTGTACAGATGTTGATCGAAATGATATGTCGAGAATTTGCGAACCTGGCAGTGTTAAATTAATTGGAAGGCGCCTACTAGAGCGTTATTCTCGATTGATTCACACTGTTGATCATTTGGAAGGTGTTTTAAATAAAGACAGAGATGCAATCGATGCTATTTTGACACACATGTGGGCTTGTACGGTAACAGGTTCACCGAAACCTGTTGCCATGCAAACAATTGAAAATATGGAAAATTCTCCCAGAGCTTGGTATAGTGGATGTATTGGCTTTTTATGGTTTAACGGATTTGTAAGTACCGGGATGACACTGCGGACAGTTCATCTAAAACAGGGGAAGGCCACAGTTCGTGCCGGAGCGACACTACTCTATGACTCAGATCCCGCGACAGAAGAACGGGAAACCCACGTCAAGGCTTCAGCCTTTTTGGGTGCGACTTTGCGAAGTGAGATGGCTGCAAAAAAAGATTCTGATTTGATACAATTTGGAAAAGAAAAAACGGTATTGTTTGTAGATAATCAAGACAGCTTTGTGCACACATTAGCAAGTTATGTTAGGGAAACCGGGGCAAATGTTATTACACTCCGTGCCGGATTCCCATATGAAATGTTGGACAAAATTACTCCGGACTTACTTTTCATTTCACCGGGTCCCGGATTCCCAAGTGAACAAAAGGTGCCGCAACTTGTTGGGGAGGGTATCTTACGGGGAATCCCAATTTTCGGAGTGTGTCTGGGTCACCAGGGAATTGCAGAACATTTTGGTGCAAAACTTTTGACATTGGAGCATCCGTTTCATGGGAAAACGTCTGAAATTTTTCACAATGAAGAATCGTTTTTTTCTGAACTGGAAAATCCCTTCAGAGCAGGTCGATATCATAGTATTTTTGTGGATAAAGAGTCACTTCCAGATTGTCTTGAAGTCACAGCCAAAACAGAAGATGGCCTAATCATGGGGCTATGTCATAAAACATTGCCTGTAGCTTCTGTCCAATTTCATCCAGAGTCTATTTTGACTCTCAAAGATCAGGCCGGATTAAAAATGATAAACAAGATGATGAGTGTATTGATAGTTGAATGAATTTTTAATTAAAACTTAAATGATACATCGATACTTTCCAGGTGGGATAGTAATTTTTGTAGTTCTAGGAAGAACGAAGGTTCTGTCATTATCAAAGAAAACAATGACTTTACTTTCGTTAATAATGAGCCATTCGGGTGTTGATTTTCTCCATGATTGATGTGACGCGATTGAGTCCAAATACGGCAAACGGCAAAGATAGCGAACTTCCATTGCTTTTTCAGAAGGATATAAAAAACGTGATGGTTTAGAAGATTTGCAGCCAACAATTAATGCTGGTGAAAGTACAAGAAGAACTAAATATTTTTTCATGATTGCATTTTGTTGAAGCAGAGATTGTTAGACACCGCACACAAACATGCATGACAAGAATTATCAAGGCGTGGACTTTTCTTCTTCAACTTCAGGAAAGAACAAAATACGGGAACAATTAGGGCAGTTTTTGTGAGAATTCGTGTTTGCCATCAGTTCGTTAACTAGTTGAGGTAATAAGACCATGTTACATCCACTGCAGCTTTTGTCTTTGATGGCGCAGATTGGTGTTGAGATTCCACTTTCCTGACAACGCTCATAAAAACGCCTTATTTTTTCAGGTACTTTTTGGAGTAAACGTTTGAGTCTTGGTTCTAGAGTTTCAATTTTTTTTTCTGCTCCTGCTTGTTTTTTCAATAGACCAGATGTCTCTTGTTTAAATTCTGTATTTGATTCGTTCAGCTGGTTTTTTATTGTTTCGATATCATTTTCTAGGTCTTCTTTTTTTAGATCTAAATCGAGCATTTTTTCTTCCAGAAGGCCAAAATTTTTTCGTGCTTCCTCCAACTGGTTTTTACTAGCTGCAAATTCTTTTTCGTTGCGTATCCTGGGCACTTGACTGTCCAGGCGAGAGATCAACTCTTCTTGAATTTGTAAATTATTCTTCACATCACTACACTCTGAACTCAATAGTCTCAGTTCGTCTTTTCTTTTGTCGACTTTTTTTTGATATTCATCAACAACGGAACGTGCTGTATCAATCTGCTGTTCCAAATGGGATTTCGCAAAAATGTATTTTTGCAAATCAAGGTCAGTTTCTGCAAGATTAATTAATGGTTCTATTGTCTGCGGCATATGAATTTATTAAAGTTAATACCAGAAAAGAATTAATCCTTTTATTATCTCAGATAAATATTCAAAATTACAAGTGTAATTTTGGTATCATTTACGGGATCCATGATGGTCCGGTAATCTGCATGTATCCTCCGATAGCTGTAATTCCTATTTAAATCAGTTAAAACATTTTTAAAATTTATTTTAGCAAGGCATTGTCTTTTAATGACCAAAATTGATTTAATAGAAAAAATTCAACCTAATAATAATCATGATAAAGCCGGGGGATTGGAGTCCTGTTCTCCTTTGCGAAAGCGAAGCAATTGTTTTCGCAGGTATGAATGACGGTTTGGTGTATAATGGACTTCCCGAGCAGCTTTTTGGATGGTTTCCAAGGCTTTAATTTTATCTCCAGACTGAAAATAAGCCTCTGCTAATGTATCTAAGCTGTCAATTGTGGGATTCAGTTCGACTGATTTAAGGGCTAATTTCATTCCTTTTTCAAGGTTACGTATTTTCCTGTCTTGAGCAGTTAAATACAGCCAGGCAAGGTTGTTCAGTACCAAGTCGTGTTTTGGACGGCTATCAGCAATTATTTCGTATAGCTCGATAGTTTTTGTTTCGTTGCCGGACAAAGTATAGATGTTTGCCAGCCGAAAACAGATATCAAATGCTTGTGGATGTTTTTGCAAAAAAATTGTGTAATGATACTTACTTTTTTCCAGATTCCCTAGTCTCTCATAGACCCAGCCCAAACGTGCATGTATCCATTTATTGTCTGGGAGTGCTTCTAAAACCACTTCAAAATGACGTGCTGCAAGCGCTCTGTTTCCTAAAATATCGTGGAAATATCCCCATTGCTCATTTATCCAAGGAGAGAGTTGTTTAGAGGTCATATCCTCTGGATCTATTTTAATTTCTTGGGGAGCGTCTTCGAGCAAATAGTGCATATTTTTCAGTACTTGCCGAGTAAAAGGATCAGTACGAACAGTTGTAATTTCCTGCCAAGCTTCTTCCGTACTTTGACTTGCCAAGGCGCTCAGAACTGGTAACAGCATCTTCAGGTCATTACCTATCCATCGAAGCTGCTGTTCTTCTGGTTGCAAAAGCAAAAAAAGATTCCAGGCCCAGACACTGCCAGGATTTTCATACAAAGCCAGAGTGATGTTGTGACGGGCTTCAACTGTTTTCTCGAGTTTCCATTGTGTAAATCCCAAATGTGTTAGTATCAAAGAGTTGTTTTGTTCATTTTTTAATAATCTTTTAAAAATATTTTCTGCTTCTATCCAGCGATTTTGCAGTTCATAAAGCCGTCCCTGAGTTTGTAGAATTCCCACAGAATACGGGTACATTGCGATACATTTTTCCAGCAGTGCTTCAGCCTCATCAAAATGTTCCTGCTTCAACTTTAATTGAGACATTTTCAAAAGTGCCCACTCAGAATTAGGTTTAAGTTTGAGAAAATTATTCAAGGCATTTTCGGCTTCATCTTCACGATCAGTGTTTAATAAAATTTCAATTTGCTGGATGTGTGCCCATTCAAATTCTGGAGAACTTGCGAGTGCTTTTTTAAACCAATACAAGGCCTTTTCGGTGTGTTTCAATTTTTTTTCGTAAAACCCAAGCTTGGCTAGTGCAGCAGTGTTGTCTGGTTTTGCCTCAATAAATCCTAAAATAATTTTTGTTGCCTTTTCAAAAAGTCTACGAGATTCATAATAAGCAAGAAGTTTTTCGATAATCTCTGTTTCTGCAGGAAATTTTTCAAGTCCTCGTAAAAGGACCTCTTCACCTTTTTCAAATAAAAATTCATTCCAATATAATCGATTTAGTTTTTTCACTACAATCAAGTCATCAGGACCATTTTCCAACAGCCATTCGTACCGTGAAATGGCGTCCTCACTTTTCCCCAGCATTTCTAGTGCATGTCCTGATTGTAAAATAGCCCAGTGGTTTTTTGGATCGTCTTTAAGACCTTGGTCAAAAAATTGGAGAGCGGATTCCCATTTTTTTTGCGATAGATAAACTACTCCTAGTCGAAAGTTAGCCCAGGGATATGTGGAGTTTGCTTCAAGAGCACGAAGTAAATGAGTTTCTGCTAGCTCAAACTTTCCCTGTATCCATGCGAGGTTGCCAATATGTGCGTGTACCCAAGTATCGTCAGGAAACAATTTTAGCATGTGATGAAGAGTCCGGTGTAATGATTCTTCAATTTCAGTGGAGAATTTTTGAATAGTTTGATCCAGTTCTTTTTCCTGTAAAACTACGTAACGGCGAAGGAAAAGTTTTGTTTCTGGCGAAATCTCAACTGCCCTGAGCATTGCCAGTTTTGCCTGACGAATTTCCCCACGTCTTTCCCATAATGTGGAAATTCTTAGCCAGAGATCGGGATTTGTCCCGTTTATCTTACTGGCGGCAATTAATGCTTCAAGTGCTTGCTCAGATTGATTAGGGACGTTTGAGACTGTCTTTTGGTCTAAAATAACTCCAATTAAATAAAGAGCTTCAAACAAATTGGTTTTTAAATAAAGTGCTTTACGTGCATCATTCAGAGCAAGTTGTTGTTTTTCCAAGCGCAAATACAGTTGTGCACGGTCCAAATACAGAAGAGGTTCATCAGGATTCTTAGTAATATTTTTTGTGTAATATTTTTGTGATTCTTTGTAAAAGCCTAAAGCTTGCAGTAGACCTCCTTCCATTCTAATAAGCGCAATCGAATCAGGTATATGTTTCTGTCCAGTACGGAGTACTGAAAATGTATTAGAGTATCTCTCGTTATTTTTTAAGTATTGAGCTAATCGAACGTAACCAAGTTCGTGTAAAGGATTAATCCGTATAGCATTGCGTAATCTAATTTCTTGTTCATCTGGGATAGGATGAAAAATTCCCTGACAGCCAGTAACAAAACATAAGATATTAAAAAAAAATAATTTCATTAAAAAATGGTTTTTCATAAAAAATTTCATCTTTCAGAATTCAATCCTTGGTATGGAACTTCCCAATTTGGTAACATTGGTTCCAGTCCAAAATTTAATCCACCAATTTTTTTAATTGCAACCATTAGTAATTCTGAGATTAAAACTCCTTCGGGGTAAACCAGTAAAAGGGGGAAATATATTTTTTCCTCAAATTTTGTTTTAATATTAGTATTTAACTGAAATAGTTGGATAAGGTATGACATTAGTTCAGTATTTTTACCTTGTAGCTCATATATCAATTGATCAAGATATAGGATTTTTTCCCTGTTCTCAAATAAATTGTAATATTCTATACGGTCCGCATAACAGCGGATAAAAATAGGTTTAACATATCCAGGGGCTCCGACCCATTCAAATTGCAAACGTTTGGGTTTCATTGGAGAACCAGCGTCTTCAGGAACAACAAGCAAAAAACTAATGGAAAGGAAAGCTAAAATCCCCATTGTACTGAGCAGGACACTCAGAAATGGAAAAAGTATTACTTTGGGAAATTTAGAAGCATATCTCATCGTTTTGATTCTTGGAAATTTTCGGTTATCTTTTCATCTTTTTTTGTTTTCTATCGTAATATTTGCGGGGCTATCAATGACATTTTTCATTTGATCTTTGTCATTCATTTTGTCTTTTACTTCAAAAATAGATTCGCTGAATTTTTGAAGCAATGGCTGCAAACCCTCAACTTGCGCTGCTAAACCCTTTGAATTACGCTCCACGGAGTCAAGAACAGGTGAAACCTGTTTTTGCCAATTTTCAGAAAATTCTGCCATCTTTTCTAAATGCATACTAACTGCATTATCATGTATCTCATCTACAGGACGTACATGTAAATTCGGGAGTAAATCTTCAAGACAGTAATCTTCAACACTAAGAAGTAAGTCTTCTTCGCGTTTACGCAATGATGAAGCCAACATCATTATTGGTACTACTCCGACCAATGCAATAAATGTAGTGCCGAATGCCACTGATAATCCACTGGTCACTCCTCCCAAGGCAGAGCGCATTTGTGTGCTCAAATCTGTGCCTCCCGTGTTGCGAATAAATTCTGAAAATTCGCCAACTGACTGCCCAATCCCAAAAACTGTTCCTATAAATCCAAGAATGGGAATTGCCCAAATAAAAACGTTTAAAAGAGCATAGCCGCTTTGCATTCTGTTGTGATCTATGTCTGCCTGGTAATTGAGAATTGAAGTAATTTCTTCTTTTTTCGGGATAGCTTTGAGGTGTCTTAATGTACGACGTACCCTCCTGAAGATGATGCTGTCTTGAAATTTTTTTACTTTTTGTTCCTGCAAAAATTGACTTATTTCCAAAATCCTCTCATCTACTTCACTGACATATATACCTTTAGATAACGATTCATGCATGACCTGATTCCTGAAAGCTTCATAGGAATGGAATTGTTGACTAAACTGAAGCCACTTGAAAAAAATTAAAAATATTGACCAAAGTACAAGGGCAAAGATAGTTTCTGCGATATGACCTGAAAATAATTGCAACCAGTATTCACTCTGGATGAATGGCATTGGGAAAACCAGATAGAAAATTCCTGTGAAAAACAGGCTCAAAATAAGTGCTTTAAATGCATCTATTGACTCCATACCTGGTTGTTCTGAGAGATAAGCATGGCATTTCTGGCAATATGCAGCAGTTTCAGAATTTGACCATCCACATTTTAAACATTTCATTATATAACCAATATTTGTATTACCATATGAATTCAAGGAGCTCTCACTTGACCACTTTAGAGCATTTATTTACTATGAAGAATAACATATTCATAAAATAGTTTCATTTCCAAAATTAAAATGTCAAAACTGCACAATATAAAAAACTGGACACGCCAAAACTTGCGTAGATGGATGACTGAAAAATCTATGAAAAACTTCAAAGTGCAGGAATTCAGAGCAGATCAAATATTTTATTGGCTCTATCAGAAAAAGGCTACTAGCTTTTCCGAAATGCAAAATATTGGACGGGAAACGCGAAATATTATGGAAGAGAATTTTTTGATCAGTACTCTCAAAAAGTGTGAAAAACAGGAATCGCAGGATGGATCAATTAAATATCGTTTGTTATTGGAAGACGGACTCTGCATAGAATCGGTTTTCATGCCTCATACAAGTCATAATACAGTTTGTGTTTCATCTCAGGTAGGATGCGGAATGGGATGTGATTTTTGCATGACCGGAACTATGGGTTTTGTGAGAAATCTAAAAACTGCAGAAATTATCGACCAAATTTTGACAGTCTGGATAGATCAGCCCGAAGGGAAAAAGATTCAGAATATTGTTTTTATGGGAATGGGTGAACCCTTTCATAATTACCAAAATCTTCTGCAGGCTTTGGAAATTCTAACTGATGAGTATGGTTTTAATTTTTCACAGC
>CAZOTX010000034.1:0-8821 GCA_964582835.1 uncultured Pseudomonadota bacterium
AGAAGGATTGAAATAAGAATGAGTAGGTGTTTCACTTGGTATCCTAATTGGTTGGTTTTAGGAGAGACATATTTATACCATGGTGGTTATGTTTTTGAGCAAAAATGATGGAATCGCAAGGCTTTTGTAAAAGCAGTCAATGAGGCCGCTCTTGGAGACTTCACTTTTCATGATCTTAGGCATTGTGCTATAAATAATCTTAGGCTTGCCGGTAATGATCACTTTGTTATCAAGCAGGCTTCAGGTCATAAAACAGATAGTGCTTTTAAACGTTACAACCTTGTGACAGAGGAGGAGATGAAGAGTGTCAAATGGTTAGAAAATAAGGAGAGTAAATTCCGGAATGATGGACACCTATATGGACACCTATAAGCAGTCAATTAATGTCCAATCCCTGTAACTCATTGATATATTGGTGGGCCAGCAGGGACTTGAACCCCGGACCGGGCGATTATGAGTCGCCAGCTCTAACCAACTGAGCTACTGGCCCTACCAGTCGCTTTATACTATCTGCAAAAATAAAGTAAAACAAGATTTTTTAGAATTTGCAAATTTAGTAACTAATGATTATGTTGAAAAAATCAACATTAATTTGGTAATAAGGAGAAACGCATCATTGGGGGGTGGCGAGCAAAAAAACGTTCTGAAGCATTAGCTAGCCTCAACAGCAAAGATTCCTCCCACGGACGTCCCATTAACTGCATTCCAACCGGTAAACCCTGTGCATCGTAGCCTACAGGAAAAGAAATTGCAGGAAACCCCCCCAAATTTGCTTGCGGTGAATAACGCATTAATTCCGTCAAAGTACTGAGATCTGATTCTCCTTTTATCAAAGCACCAGGTGGAATCGGTGGTGCAGTAATTGCCGTTGATGGAGTTACAATTGCGTCAACTTCTTGGAAGATATTATTTATATTTCTAATGAAACGTGCGCGGACTTGCTGAGCTTTTACATAGTCATCACCTTTAAACTGCTGTGCCAAAATAATATTAACTAAAGCATCTTGTCCCAAAGGTTCACGAAAAGGGTTAAAATTAGTTTTCAGTGAAGTAAGCATTTCAGTCGCGAATGTAACTACATGGGCTATACGTATTTCATCCAGATCTGGAATTTCAATATCCTTTACTGTGGCACCTAGAGATTTAAAAGAATCCATCATTTTATTGCAGCTTTGAACAATATCTACGGACGCATGATTAAACCAAGGAAAAAACACTCCTAGTCTAATCCCTGCTAAATTTGAATCATCAAAACTCTGTAGATCTACTGGTGGCTGATCTTTTGTAAAAACCCTCCTGGGATCAGGTCCAGCCAGAAAGGAATAGGCTAAAGCCGTATCACGTACTGTTGAGGAAATTGGACCTACTGTAGAGAGGGTCCATGATAGTGGTGCACTGCCAGCAGAACTGATCCTTCCCCATGTTGTTTTAAGTCCTACAACACCACACAAACTTGCAGGAATCCGTATAGAACCACCACCGTCAAGCCCTAGGGCAATTGGGCACAACCCTGCAGCCACTGATGCTGCCGACCCGCTTGAAGATCCTCCTGGATAATGGTCAAGATGGTGAGGATTCCTTGTAGTACCATAGTGAGTATTGAGACCTGTAACACCCAGTCCGAGTTCATGCATATTAGTTTTTCCCACTAACAGAGCACCAGCTGAACGCAATTGCTTAACGGTTGTAGCATCTTCCTCAGGGGAGTGAGTGTTGTAAAATTTGGTGCCAACCATTGTTGGGAAAGGGAGCATATCCAGTTCATCTTTTATGGCTATAGGAACTCCATCAAGTATTCCAAGTGATTCTCTTCGTTTATAACGCTCTGTCGAATCTTTTGCCTGCTGTAAAAGTTCTCGTTCCTCCCAAGCTAAAAAAGGAAGCAAAGGTACTGCACTTTCTTCTATACTTCGAATTATATCTAGTAAACGCATAGCAACATCAACTGGAGTTACTTTTCCTTCAAGATAAACTCTATGAAAATCAGCGGCAGTTTCTGGTTGAAACAGGCTTTGCTTTTCAGAATTAGTGTCTTTTTTGTTAGTTAAAGATTCATAATTTTTTTCCATATAGACAAAAAATTTATTGATTGACTTTTTTGCTTCAGCAGAATTGATTTTACTATTTGTAGGATGTGTCGGCTGCATCACAGGTGAATCATCAACATGGAATTTTCGTAGTTGTGGAAGTCCAGCTTGACGAAGGATCTGTGAGAGCAACAGAAACTGAATTCCCGGTGTTCTCAGAAGAAACAGCAATATTTTCAGAGCACTTCCTGAAGTCCTTGGAATATTTATAGATTTAAGGTTGTAAATGGGTTTTTCTTTTTTACCAAACGGCCAAAAAAAGAGCAAAAATCGTTTTGCTACCGTAGAAATCATACTGGTTTTACTATCCTTAGTTTCCATTTTAAACTTTAATTACGTTGATTCCTGGGGAAGTTCAAAAACAAAACACGAACCATCTTTGACCTCAGAATCTATCCAAATATTTCCACCGTGTGCAGTAATAATTTTTTTCACTGTAGCTAATCCAAAACCATATCCCTCTACATCGTAATTTAAGCGGGTATTTGTTTCAAACACTTTATCTTGTTGTTCCTTAATAATTCCTGGTCCATTATCACGAATCCAAAATTTAACTTTTTCCTTATTTTTTACTCCACCAAACTCTATCTTTACAGGATTTTTACCACCCCGAAATTTAATGGAATTGGCGATCAGATTTTGCCAAACTTTTAGGATACGTATTGGATCACACCACGCTTCCGGTAGTTCTGGGAGATTGCTGAATGAGGCTATTCCTTCATGTTCTGCATACTCAAAATTTTCAATTACTGAGCTTATTATACGATTCATCGAAATAGATTCCAATTCACCAATAACCTGTCCAGCCTCTGCATAATCCAGTTGGGTATTGATAAAATCGAGCATTTTGTTGAAAGTTTGAGGAATTCGCTTAAGTATTTCAGTAAAGTCTTCATCGTCAATGATTTGTGGGTATTCATTTTTGACGCGGTACAGAAACAAGTTAAAGAGACTTGCTGCACCGACGATTGGAGATTTAAGATCGTGACTAACAGTGTGGGAAAAACTACTCAGTTCCTGTTTTTTTTGATCCAGTTCTTTGTTTAGTTCTTTGATTCTATCAAAATCATCTTTGGTACGTAGAGCCGATTTTACTCTGGATAATAAAGTTGTGCGTTCAATTGGCTTGTAAATATAATCGACTGCTCCTGCGTCAAAAGCCTCCTCTAATGAATACATTTCTTGTTTGGCCGTTACCATAATTACAGGAATATCATGACACGCAGGAATCATTTTAATATGTTTCGTTGCCTCAATTCCATCCATCTCTGGCATCATAATATCCATCAAAATACAGTTAGGAATCCAGTTTTTCAGAATCCCCATGGCTTCATTCCCAGATGAAGCTTTCCTAAATTCACATCTCATCTTCTTCTTCAGATGGTCTTCAATCAGCAAACAGTTGTCCTCAACATCATCTACAATCAAAATTCTACGGGTTACCCTGTGCTGTTGACTGGATGTCATGAAAATTGTTTTAGTTACATGTGGATAGATCGTTTTTCTGTTGCATCCAACATTGCTTCTTTGATAGCTTCAGCATATGTAGGGTGTGCGTGGGACATACGAGAAATGTCTTCAGCACTAGCCCGGTATTCCAGAGCAACAACTGCTTCTGCGATCAAATCTGCAGCACGGGCTCCTACCAGATGAATTCCTAAAATCTCGTCAGTCTCCTTGTCTACCAGAACTTTTGCAAAACCATCTGTGTCCATCGATGCACGGGCACGTCCAAGTGACTTGAAGGGGAAATTTCCCGTTTTGTAGTTATAATTTTCAGCTTTTAATTCGTCCTCAGTGAAGCCAACTCCTGCTGCTTCTGGCCATGTATAAAGCACTCCTGGAATTGCTTTGTAATTTATATGAGGTTTTTGCCCTCCGATAGTTTCCGCAACAAAGATCCCTTCTTCTTCTGCTTTATGTGCCAGCATATCTCCTCCCACCACATCGCCGATGGCATAGATTCCCGGAACTGTCGTTTCCATATGTTCGTTTACGGGAATTCGCCACTTTTCATCAAGAGTTAAGCCGACCTTTTCCAGACCAAGATTATTGGTATAGGGTCTCCGTCCCACAGCAACCAGGCAGTAATCTCCAGAGAATTCGACTTCTTTATTCTTCTTGTTTTTTGCGAAAACTTTAACTCTGTCTCCTTCCACAACAGTACTTTGTACAGAATGGTTGAGAAAAAATTCCAAACCTTGTTTTTTTAAAAACCGTAGAACTTCTTTAGCTAGTGAAAAATCCATTCCGGGTATTAAACGATCAATAATTTCCAAAACTTGTACCTTTGAACCAAGCCTGCTGAAAACTGAACCCAATTCCAGTCCAATTACGCCTCCTCCTATCACAATTAATTTCTCCGGGACCTTTTTCAGGTTCAATGCTTCATTTGAAGTTATGATCCTTTTTTTGTCAATCTTTAAACCCGGAATATTTGAAGGCTTGGAGCCAGTTGCAATGATAACACGTTCAGTTCTCACATTCTCATTGGAGTCATTGGCTCCTCTAATTGTAATGGTCTTAGAATCACTGAAAGACGCATGTCCTGAGATAACCTTGATATTATTTTTTTTCATCAAATACTGAATTCCTTCACGTGTCTGTCTTACCACATCGTCCTTACGCTGAAGCATCCTTGTCCAGTTTAATTTGAGCTTTCCTACTATAATACCGTGTGTCTCAAAATGATTTTTTGCATTGTAGAAAATCTCACTTGAATCAAGTAAAGTCTTAGAGGGGATACATCCCACATTAAGGCACGTTCCACCAAGTGTCGGATAGCGTTCTATGATTGCTGTTTTCATCCCCAGTTGAGCGCATCGTATGGCTGCAACATAACCTCCTGGCCCTGAACCAATTATAATTGTTTCAAATTCATTCATTTTAAAGTTTCAAAATAGCATCCTGGTTGGATTTTCAAGATTTTCTCTTACACGAACGAGAAAACTCACTGATTGTTGCCCATCAATAATTCTGTGGTCATATGAGAGTGCCAAATACATTACTGGGCGTATCTCCACTTTTCCTTTAACTACCATAGGTCTTTCAACGATATTGTGCATTCCGAGAATTGCGCTTTGTGGAGGATTTAGTATTGGTGTGGATAGCATTGATCCAAAAACTCCTCCGTTTGTGATTGAGAAGGTACCCCCTTCCATATCATTTATGCTGAGTTTATTTTCACGCGCAAGTTTAGCTAGCCTTCTTATTTCCATTTCAATTTTTGCAAGAGAAAGAGATTCTGCATTTCGAACGATAGGTACCATCAGCCCTTTGTTTGCATTGACTGCAATTCCCATATCTACATAATCGTGAAAGATTATTTGATCTCCATCTAACATGGCATTGATAGTTGGAAAACTTTTCAATGCTTCTGTACACGCTTTGGTGAAGATCCCCATGTAACCTAACTTTACTCCGAATTTTTCCAAAAACATGTCTTTGCTCTGTGATCGTAACTCAAAAATTGCATGCATATCTACTTCATTAAAAGTCGTCAATATTGCGGTTTCATTTTTTACTGCAACAAGACGTTGTGCTAGTTTACGTCGCAAACGAGAGATACGCTCTTTTTTTATGCTACGTGAACCGTAAGTTTTCGGAGGATCATTTTTTGGTTTTGATTCTGTAGGGGTGGTACAGGTTTTTCCCCCCTTCTGCAAATGACTTTTTACGTCTTCTATTGTAATTCGACCTCCCGAACCACTTCCGGATACTCCTAGTGCACCATGCTCAGCTATCATTTTTCTTGCGGCAGGAGATGGATGACCGGAAGCATAAGAATTGTAACCCGAATCATTTTCATTAGTATGAATTGCCAAGTTGGAGAGTCCTCTCGATGTTTCCTCAGTAGTAATTGAATTTAGATTTGAAGGCTTTTCAAGTTGTTTAACATCAGTATCAATAGAACATGCCACATCACCTATTCTAGCTGTTTCGCCTTGCTGGAGTACTATTTTAAGTATACCTGTACTATTTGCAATCAGGGGCATAGTAGCCTTGTCAGTTTCAATTTCACAAACAGTTTCATCAATCAGAACATAGTCTCCATCTGCTTTAAGCCAACTACCAATTTCTACTTCAGTAATTGATTCCCCTGGACTAGGAATTTTGATTTCCTCAATAGGCATATACAAACCTTTATAGTGATTTAGTTAAGAAATATAATACTTAAAAAAGTCAAAAAGTAACCATTGATTGTCACTCTTCAAAAGCCCTGCGTACCAGAATTTTCTGTTCTGCAGAGTGAACTTTAGGTAAACCCACTGCTGGAGAACAGTCTGCTTCACGAGTCACCGTTTCCAGGACCTTCCTAATTTCAGGGAATGTCCGTAAAAAAAAACTACATGCACCCATATTTTCTGGTTCTTCTTGGACCCAGCACCATTGTTTTGCCTTATAATAACTTTTAATAATTGAGAGTAGCTGTTCCTCTGGAACAGGGTAAAGTTGTTCTATTCTAACAATTGCAATGTCTCGAATATTGTTTCTTTGCTGACGTTCAAGCAAATCGTAATATATTTTACCATTGCAAAATAAAACCTTTCGGACAGAAGCTGTATGTACAAAATCATCATCAATTATTTCACGAAAATGAGTTCCTTCCAAAAAATCATCTAGCGGACTCAAGCACAAAGGGTGACGGAGCAAACTTTTTGGTGTAAAAATTACCAGCGGTTTACGATAAGGCAATGCCATTTGACGTTGCAAAACATGAAAGATATTTGCAGGAGTAGTACAGTTGACAATCTGCATATTATTCCCAGCACAAAGACTTAAAAAACGTTCAATCCTTGCAGAAGAATGTTCAGGGCCCTGTCCCTCATACCCATGAGGTAACATTAGCACAACACCATTCATACGGTGCCATTTTGTTTCAGAAGATGCAATAAACTGATCTATTATTATTTGTGCTCCATTAGCAAAATCACCAAACTGTGCTTCCCAAATTGTTAATGAAGTTGGGGATGCATAAGCATACCCGTATTCAAAACCTAATACTCCATATTCTGAAAGAAAAGAATTGTAGATCTCAAAGGGAGCTTGATCATTGTATAGATGATTCAGGGGAACATGTTTTGTGTTATCCTCAGAAGTTATAATTGCGTGCCTATGTGCAAATGTTCCTCTCCCGCTGTCTTGTCCGCTAAGACGAACACGAGTACCCTTTGAAACCAAGACTGCAAATGACATGGTTTCAGCCATTCCCCAATCAAGTAATTTTTTATGTGTGACCATTTTACTTCGGTTTTCATAAAGCTTTTGGATTTTTGCATAAAATTTCAAATTAGTATCGGTGCTTCTGGACCTAGACAGATCTGTCACCAGAGAACTTATTTCTATAAATTTTGTTCGGGACACTCCGGTTATTGGTGATTTTTCAAAATCCTTTTTTTCTGCTCTTCTAACCCCAGACCAAACACCTTCCAAAAAAGAAGTTACAGAAGCGGTTTCTTGTTGTTTAGATTCCTCCAAACGATCATTCAAGTACTGTTTGAATTCATCCTCCATTTCCTTATTTTCTTTTTCAGTAAAACTACCTGATTCAACCAGTTTCTGACTGTAAACTTCTCTTACCTGAGGATGCTTGGCAATCCTCCGATATAAATCTGGTTGTGTAAACCTGGGTTCATCTGCTTCATTGTGACCGTGTCGCCTGTAACCCAAAATATCTACAAATACATCTCGATGAAATTTTTGACGAAACTCAAGTGCGAGTTTTGTAACATAGGCCACAGCCTCAATATCATCTGCATTAACGTGAAATACAGGAGAAAGGGTAGTTTTTGCCACGTCTGTACAATAAGTACTGGAACGACCTTCCAAATAATCCGCGGTGAATCCAACCTGATTGTTAATCACCAAATGCACAGTTCCACCAGTTCTGTATCCCGGTAGATTCGACATTTGCAAAACTTCATATACAATACCCTGACCTGCCATTGAATGATCTCCATGAATGAGAATCGGCACCAACTTTTTAACATTGCCCTCGTGATATTGATCTATTTTCGCCCGTGCAATTCCCTCCACAACAGGATTTACTGCTTCTAGGTGTGAGGGGTTAGGAGTCAGGCTCAAGTGCACTTTTTTTCCGCTAAACACTTTTTTGTCACTTGAGTAGCCCATGTGATATTTTACATCACCGGAAAATCCATTTGAGCCAAATGCTTTTCCTTCAAATTCCGCAAAAATATCGTTGTAGGTTTTGCCTAAAATATTGGCCAGTACATTCAGTCGCCCGCGATGAGCCATTCCAATTACAAACTCTCCTACACCAAGTTCTGCACCGCACTCTATAACAGTGTCCAAAGCAGGGATAATTGATTCTCCTCCTTCAAGTGAGAATCGTTTTTGTCCCACAAATTTAGTATTCAGAAAACTTTCAAAAGCCACTGCCTCATTTGTTTTACGCAAAAGTCGGATTTTTTCTTCACGTGAAAAATTTGGTATGTTACGGCAGGATTCCATTTTTTGTTCAAGCCAATTTATTATTTCTACTGTCCTTACAAATTTGTACTCCACCCCTATGGAACCACAATATGTTTGTTCCAGTAATTCCTGAATATCGCGTAAAGTTGCAGTACCAATTCCAACACGTGTACCCGCATGAAACACTGTGTCCATATCTGCTTCACTTAAACCAAAACTATCTAGGACGATTTCTCCTTCGTGATTCCGACGCGGACGAACAGGATTGGTTTTTGCGAACATGTGTCCGCGTTGACGAT
>CAZOTX010000035.1:0-8702 GCA_964582835.1 uncultured Pseudomonadota bacterium
AAATATGATTTGGAAGCCTGGATGCCTGGACGTGGGAAATGGGGAGAGGTGACCTCAACCTCAAACTGTACAGATTATCAGTCACGGCGCATGAATATTCGATTCAAAGATTTGGATACAGGAAAAAACAGATTTGTACACATGCTCAATGGAACGGCGATTGCTGTTTCAAGAACTTTGATTGCTCTCATAGAAAATGGACAGCAAAAAGATGGTTCAATAAAACTTCCAGACTGTTTAAAACTTCCGGATATCCCTGCACCACTTTCAGGATAAAATTGTTTTGACTTTCAATTGAAAAAATTTAGGAATAGAATGAGTTTTAAAAGAACCTTTAATAAAATAACACTATGAGAAAACTATTTATTTTATTTTTTTTTCTGCTTTGTTCCTCAATGACATTTGCCGAGTTGCCTGTTGGGGAAACTCCACCTAATATTGTTCTGAAAGGAGATTTAGGTGGTAGATTGGATGGCACAGAGTGGAATAGTGAAGAAATGAATTCCGGAAAAGTTATCGTACTATTTTATGTTGATCCGGATGAATCAGACCTTAACAACCATGTCAGTGAAGCTCTCAAGGCAGAAAAATTCCCTTTAGAAAAGTATGGTTCTGTTGCTGTAATTAATATGGGGGCTACTTGGCTTCCAAATGCAGTACTCAATATGAAATTAAAAAGCAAACAAGAGGAATACAAATCGACAGTTTATGTCAAAGATCTTGAAAAAATGCTTGTTAAGAAGTGGGGTTTGAATGACGATGACAGTGACGTCGTGTTGTTTGGTAAAGATGGGAAGGTACTTTATAGTGTTGATGGCAAATTCACTGACTCTCAGGTTCAGGACTTAATAAGTGCAGTGAAGGACAATTTGTAGAAAAGATTGACTAAACTTTTAAGTTAGTGAGTAGTTTTATTTGTTTTTGCAAGATTTTTTCTGGCCTGAACAGCAAGTTCGTCGCATCGATCATTTTCAGGGTTATTGGAGTGTCCTTTTACCCAGTGCCATGAGACTTCGTGCTTGTTACTTACTTCAAGAAGCCAGAGCCAGAGGTCTTTATTTGCGATATGTTTTCTTCCTTTACTTTTCCAACCGTTGCTCTGCCAATTTTTGAGCCAGTTTTTTTCAAATGCATTTTTTACGTAATTGGAATCTGTATAGAGTTCAACTATACAGGGTTTTTTTAGAGCTTCCAGGGCTTTGATGGCTGCAGTCAACTCCATACGATTGTTTGTGGATTTAACTTCTGAGCCGGAAAGTTCTGTACGCAGATTGTGTTGGTTGGAAATTAAAATTGCTCCCCATCCTCCTACACCCGGATTAGGGGAGCAGGCACCGTCTGTGTAAATTATAACAAAATCTTTAGACATTTTTTTGTGTATTATTATTTTGAAGAATCAGTATAACAGAAAAAAAAATTGACTACGATTTTAAACTTCTTTTTGTTGATTTTTTAAGTGCGGATTAAGTTGTGAAATGAAACTTGATTTTAGCCAATATGGAACTTGGATCTATATAGATCCTGATGGACAACGGATCGAACTTATAGAGCTAACATTGAATTTAGATATGCTTTGTGAATTGCTTCGTTGTGATTCAACGGATATGGAAGAATTGGGGGGGCCATTTCTCGCTTATATTGATGGGGAAGGAGCAGCACAAGAAAGACAAACTGAGTGGGAATTTAATGAAAATGCCTTTTGGGGGCCGGTGCTTATTGTAAAAATTTCCAAAGAAGATTTCCGACTGGAGACATGTAGTGGAAAGGATCTGGAGGTCATTGAACCACTTATAAAATTTTTTAAATAAAAAAATTAAGAAAATAGAATATGAACGATACGGTATTTCGTGCTTTAGTTGTTAGTAAAATTGACGAAAAAACTTTTTCCCGCAAAGTAACCGAACGGAGGATCAGTGATCTTCCAGAAGGCGAAGTTCTAGTGAGGGTACGTTATTCTTCGTTGAATTTCAAGGATGGACTTTCCTGCATTGGCAATCCTGGAGTAACTAAAAATTATCCTCATACCCCTGGAATAGAAGCTTTTGGAGAGGTTGCTGAGAGTTCTGATTCAAGATTCCAAGAAGGTGATTCAGTAATAGTATCGGGGTATGATTTAGGAATGAATACCTCTGGTGGTTTTGCACAATACATACGTGTTCCTGCTGATTGGTTGGTCACATTGCCGAAAGGAATAACTTTCAAAGAGGCAGCGATTTTTGGTGTTGCAGGTTTTACGGCGGCTCTTTCGGTTTATTCTCTACAAAAACACGGTCTTAATCCTGAACAGGGTGAAATCATTGTGACCGGTTCTACCGGTGGAGTTGGATGTGTCTCTTTGGCATTGCTTTCTCACTTGGGTTACACTGTGGTGGCTTCTACCGGTAAAAAAGGAGAAAGCGAATTTTTACAAGGACTCGGTGCATCCAAAATAATAAGTCGTGATGAAGTAATCGATGAATCGAAAAAACCGTTGCTGAGTCAACGTTGGGCTGGAGCAATAGATGCAGTAGGAGGAAAGACTTTAGCTACGTTGCTTAAGGAAACAAAACGGGGTGGCGCTGTTGCTGCTACAGGACTGGTAGCTTCTTCTGAATTGCCAACTACAGTATTTCCATTTATTCTACGTGGAGTTAGTTTGCTGGGGATTGATTCCGGATTTACTCCGATAAAACTTCGTCGGGAAATTTGGGAAAAACTGGCTAGCATTTGGAAATTCCCGCAGCTAGAACAGTTGACAATTGATTGTACTCTGGAGGAGTTGAGTCCAGAGATTGACAAGATACTTGCTGGTGGTCAGCGAGGTCGAGTGGTGGTGAATTTAAACTAATTTGTCTTAGTTTATTAACTAAAAAGGAGAAAATCATGAATGAAAATGTCAAATATTTGTTGCCTGAAGCCGAAATGCCAAAAAGTTGGTACAACATAGTCGCCGATCTTCCCCAACCTCCTCCCCCTGTATTGCATCCAGGGACAGGTCAACCGGTTGGTCCAGATGATTTAGCTCCTTTGTTTCCAATGGATCTTATACTTCAGGAAGTCAGTACAGAGCGATACCTTGATATTCCTGAACCTGTGCGTGAGATATATCGTCAGTGGCGCCCAAGCCCCCTTTATCGTGCTAGAAGATTGGAAAAGATTCTCGATACTCCTGCTAAAATTTTTTATAAGTACGAAGGAGTTAGTCCAACAGGTAGTCATAAACCTAACACGGCGGTAGCCCAGGCTTTCTACAATAAAGAGGCCGGAGTCAAGCGAATTTCGACTGAAACAGGTGCAGGACAATGGGGTTGTTCATTGGCCTTTGCTGGCGCAATTTTTGGTATTTCCGTTGAAGTATACATGGTCAAAGTTAGCTTCCAGCAGAAACCTTATCGTAAGGCTATGATGGAATCCTTCGGTGCATCCTGTATTGCTTCTCCTTCAGGTAGTACAAATTTTGGAAAATCATACTTGACGAAAAATCCTAATTCTACAGGTAGTCTTGGCATTGCTATCTCTGAAGCTGTGGAAGTAGCAGCAACTAATGAAGATGTCAAATACGCTTTGGGTAGTGTTCTGAATCATGTACTCATGCATCAGACGGTTGTTGGGATAGAAGCATTGAAGCAGATGGAAATGGCAGGTGAATATCCTGACGTTGTGGTGGGCTGTACAGGTGGAGGTTCTAATTTTGCTGGGCTTGTCTTTCCCTTCATTGGTGAACAACTCCGAGGTGGCTCCAAGATTCGTGCTCTTGCTGTAGAACCTGCAGCCTGTCCGTCATTGACTCGAGGAAAGTATGCCTATGATTTTGGTGATACTGGAAACATGACACCTTTGACAAAAATGCATACTCTTGGTTCAACATTTGTCCCTCCTGGATTTCATGCAGGTGGGTTACGTTATCATGGGATGGCCCCGTTAATTAGTCACCTAAAGGAGCTTAATCTACTCGAGGCCTCTGCATATCATCAGAATGCATGTTTTGAAGCAGGTGTAACTTTTGGACGTGCGGAAGGAATTCTTCCAGCTCCGGAAGCAAATCATGCAGTTAAAGGTGCTATAGAGGAGGCTTTACGTTGCAAGAGAGAAGGGAAATCCGACACGATTCTCTTCAACCTTTGTGGACATGGACACTTTGACATGCAAGCATATTCAGAATACTTTAGTGGGAATCTGGAAGATCGCAACTATGATGAACAGGAACTCGCAATGGCCCTTTCAGGCTTACCTTCCGTTGCTGCTTGAGTTAATCTTTGAAAAATAATGAAAAATAATGTCTTCTCAGACTTCTATTTTTGAAAATGCTAAACGAAAAATACAAATTGAACAAACTGTCCGGGGATTTTTGCAGTTGCTGGATGAAAATGAACTTGATTTGGAAGATGGACTTGTAGCCTGGAATATGTTAGGATTTACCATCTTCCAAGATACATATCCTGAAGAAAATCATGCTGAAATTCAACAACGTATGACTAATTTTTCTCAAAGCCTTTTTGATTCAGGGCAACTATCCTGAAAAAAAATTAACATTTTGATTTGATTCGATCCACAATATTTCAAGTGTATAGACGCATATTCGTTTTACTGTATTTATGGATCTTGTTTGCTCCACTTCTGCAAGCTGTAGAACCTGCCTTTGTTCGTGAAAGCATACGTGCCCGTGGAATGGGAAATGCTTTTACTGCTGCTGCAAACGACGAGATGTTACTGTTTTACAATACTGCCGCCTTACGTTCTGTATTTTACAACATTTATGAAGTAGTTGGCTTTAATACTACATACAACGAAAATCTTACAAATCTTGGAAAATCTAGCGGAGATTTTTCTTCTCTGGGTGCAATTTCAGGCAAAAATATCCATAATGAAGTAGATTTAGGTTTGTTGAGCCATGTGAATTCTCGATTCGGTTGGTCTTTGTTCGGAAATTCTTTTGTTGATCTACAAGTAAGAAACCCTGTTTTTCCGTATTTTGAGACGAAATTGTACGTACAGTACGGCGTTGTTTTGGGGATTGCATGGAGCTTTTTGGATTATCAGCTGGATGTAGGAATGGGTGGTAAGCTGGTTACAAGAAAAGGAATTGACAAGAAAATGCATATTGCTGATGCATCTATCATTGAGCTTATAGAAGACAAGAAAACAACTAAACTCATGAAATTGGTTGGAACTTCTAAAACTTCATTGGCCCCAGATTTTGGAGTAATTTATCACTTTGACAGTGTACACAATACCGAACCAAAGGTCGCATTAAGCATACAAAATATTGGTGGACTTGATTTTAAGGATGCGGGAAAAGTTCCTATGACAATGAACATTGGTGTAAGTACTGAGTCAGAGTTTAATGGATTTGATATGATAGTTGCCGCAGATTATCGAGATTTAGCTGATTCGCAGGGACTGATTTCCGAAGGGAATTTATTGACTCAGAGAAATGTCAAACTTGGTATTGAATTTGGTTGGCAAAAATTATTTAATGGACATCATCTGATTTCACTTCGTGCTGGGAGAAATGGGCCATACAACAGTGTTGGGTGGTCGGTAAACTTATTTGGATTAAAAATTGATTTTGCAAAATACTCTGAAGAAATAGGAGGATATGCAGGTGAGTTGGAGGACAAACGTACAAGTATAAAAGCTTCCCTCATATTTTAATTACAGTCTTCAAAACAAGAGATTTCATGAAAAATACTACTTTTGTGATAATTACCGTTTCATTCATGTTCGTGAGTGGATGCGTAACGCAAGGAAGATTGACCTCTGTGACCTTCAAAAAGAGCTTTAATTATAATACTCTGGACTCCTCAATATGAGAGTTCATTGCAGGAGCAAATCAGTGCATTGCGTGAGATCCGTTACATTTCAAAACATTTGGAGGAGCCGGGTAAGCGAGAGATTGCATTACGTGCGCTGACCTTTTTTGCTTTTGTAAGTGACGATGGCGATATACGAGATAGGAGTCTCTCACGTCTTAAGACAGTTTTGGAGTCACCTGAATGGCCACATTATCTAAAGTTAGCTGTAATAAATAGTACAATTGATTTGGCAACGGGTGACCTTGGGTTTCAGGAAAAGCATGATGGTTCGCTGATGCATTTTGGAGTTAGAACAGATTTAAGAAAAGATGCTTTAAAGTTTTTACTAAATGAATTTGAAAGCCTTTCACCTGAATTACAATACTACTCAGTAAGTGGATTGCACCGCCTTTTACTCAATGTGCCTACGTTAGAAAACTGTCCAGAAAACATTTGTGATGAAGATGTTCGAAAGAATCAAGAAGAATGGGATAATGGTCGAGAAGTTAAAATCTTGATTCCTTCCAACGCCGATCCTATTGCAGTTGAAGCTGGTGCTTACGGTGCAGCAACAAAACGCGTTCCTCTTGACGAGCGTGAAGATTGGAATGAAGAAATAGACGAACTAAAAGAAGTTGTATGGAACTGGATGCAAGATCCACTAGAGGATTTGGACACTCAGTTATTAATACAGGGCCGACTAATACGTTTTGCTGGAGAGATTGAAAATTTTTCTTTGCAGGAAGATATGGCTGAAGAATTTCGAGAACAAATTTCAACTTGGGCTGAAAGCGAAGACATTTCTGTGAATTTGAGGCAGTTACTGGGTGCTTCAAGAGAAAAGGTGAAACTATATGGATTCCCTGCGAAAAAATCTCCTCTACTGACTGATAAAAAGTATGCAAGTATTCTAAAGGGACCTTTAAACTTTTTAGAGACTCATCTTGACGCAGTCCTACATCAGCAGTTGGAACAACAGAAAAGTGGCTTTGATTCTAAACAGCATGTTACTATTAAACGAATCATTAGCACATTCGAAGAAACAGCTGAAGCTCAGCTTAGACGCGAAATTATTTTGGGAAATGTTACTACTGCACTGGGAAATGGATTAATTTTAGACACTCACAATTTAACAAAAAGTGTTTTGAAAGTTACAGGGAGTGTACGATCTGAAGCCGAACTTGTTTCTTTTTTAAAATTAGTTGGAGCCTTGTATTCCTCAGTGAAGTTACAAAAACGAAGTCCTCGATCTTTGTTTGAAACTTTGGTGGAAAAAGCAGTGGCTGCAGAAAAATTATCAGAACGGAGACTTTTTCTAAAAGCAGTTCTTGCCGGTTCCGGACATTTCCCAGATGAGGTCATCCTCAGACTTGCTTTTGCCGGCGATCAGGATGTTGTTACTCAGCATATGATCGATTCAGCATTGAAAAAAATCGAAGAAACATTATAAAACAACCTGTGGATTATGAAAAAAATATTTGAATACTCTACAAAACGTTTTTTCTTGAAAACGACAATAAGTATGCAGCTATTATTTTTTCTACTATTCGCTTTGGTTTCGTGTGGTGACAAAAAAGAATCTGCACAAAGTTGTTCTGTTAAACTTGATGAACAAAAATTTTCAAAAGTTTCAGAAAATGAAAATTGTACAAATTATGAAAGAGCTAGTGCCTATTTGGGACGGGCTGGGATGTCTTTTTCCAATTTCCTCAGTCCTGGAGCTACAGATAACTTGACAAAAACACTGGGGATTTCAAAACTAAGTTCTCCAACAGACTATACAACAGGAAATCGTGGATATGTGACCAAAGCACTTTGTTTAATTGGAGCTAATTCATTCGTTACTTCGAGCCGTTGTCCCGGTGGAATCTCTAGAGCTCGTTCTTCTGATGAACTTGAAATATCAATTTCAGCCAACATTGCAGATTTACTATATCTCACCTATGGTTTTTTTGATAATGATTCAAACGGTACTCTTGCCTCTGAGGAAATAGAGGGCGTAATGGCACTGAATGACAGTGGAATAGACACTGCAGGTATGGGAACAGGTTTAGCTGCATATCACAACAATTTTGAAGTTGTAATTGGAGACAATCACTTTATTGCAAATGATAATCTTTCAATTTGCCATTCGTACAGTACAAATTATACTGACAATGCAACTTCAGGTAATTCTTGTGCTGTTACAGCTGCTTCGCTCGGAACATCAATTACTGAAATAAGACCCATCTTCAAGTTAGACAATATGACAGATATTACAGCTGGGGGTACGTTAAATACTTTAGTTTCAATGGTTAGTGAACTGGCGATGATTTCAACTGCACTTTCATCAGATTTTGATGATATAGGACTAAGTTCAGAAAACAGTTTCCGAAAAATTATTACTAAGGGGCTAAGCAAATTAGATAATGGGGCTAAGGATCATAATCCAACTGCCAACGCAGCTTGTTTGGCAGTTACGTTATTTGATGTCATGTTTTTGCTAGTTAAAAATGCAGCAGATAATTCTACCACTCAAACTGGGTATAAAAGCAGTAACCTTATCAGCACATCAGATCTGTTAAATGCAGTTGATAGCAGTTTAAGTCTCATACCTACAGGTTTAAGTGCTGATGTTAAGGCTGAAATAGAAGAGCTGCCAATGAGTTCTGCTAGAATTGTTTATGCCTCCAGTTCGGGTTATACTGATTCATATGAAAAAGCCAAAAGTTCGCTTTACGAAGCGATGAAGAATACACGCAGCCTAGGAACTGATGATAGTATAAAAGATGATGGGAAAGTAACCTTTCGTGAATTAATCTGTGTCTCTGAGAATTAAAATGCAGCGAATTGTTGCATGTACTTTTCTGTGTTTCCTATTTTTTCCAACAGTTTCAGTTGGTCAAAAATCTCTGCTAATATTTTCAGGTGACCTAAGAGGAGAAATAA
>CAZOTX010000036.1:0-8630 GCA_964582835.1 uncultured Pseudomonadota bacterium
GAACGAAGAAAAACTAATTTACGACAAGTAGGATTTAAATTTGACTCGGCACACTGTGCCGGATTTATCAATTATGACGGACATCCAGCTCAGACAAAAGCAGATGTTATTATGAAATTACAGCAAAAAGAAGAAAAGATTCTGTTTGTGGATGATCACCCAGACAATTGTTTAAATGTATGCGACTCTTTCCCGGAAGCTGAAATTTGGTTGATGTCTCGGCCTTTTAATGATGATTTCGAACATCCGAAAATTCTCAGGGCCAGAGATTGGAGTGATGTATTTAAATACTCCCAAATTACCCCCTCACCCTAACCAAACTTAACTGGACTATCTGGATGTTGCCTAATCGATAATGCCTTTTTCGGTTTTTATTTTAGTTGATTCTGATGTGTTCATGTTTTTACAAAAAATCAGACGAAAACAAGTTGTACCAGCAATAATCTGTTTATTATTTTTTGTACAGACTATTTCTGCTCAGGAAAAAACTGCCTTGCAAAATAAAGGTAGTAACGTTGCCTGGCGCATTGGTTTTTGGGAGATCCTTCACCAAACTTTCAACATAGACACATCCCATCCATTTTATCAAATGACTGGTACAAACAGATTCAAAGGTGGAAAAGGTTTTTTCGGAGCAACTACTTTTGATTTTGGACAAAACAATTTTCTTCCGAATATCTCCAAAAAAAATAACGATGGACATGGTAGCAAAGATGGTCTTTTAACCAAATTATTTGGTAAGATACCACTTCTAAAGGGACTACCTTCTTTTTCCCTGGAATATATTTTTCCTACAGATTTCGTTGTTGGGATAGGCGTAGCATTTGCCTACACAAATATTTGGCTTGATGATACTGAAGTCAGGGCGGCTACCTCAGGAGCCGATCCAGATTATTCAACACCTTTGTTGCATTTGGCTTCTCATTTCTATATGTTTTCTACCACTATTCATCCATTTGGAGTACCAAGAGTAAACGATTTGGATTTATTTTTTGGATTAGGACTGTCAAGAGTTGAGAGTACTTTGAGATATGGTATTCATAAAATCCCCACTGTCATATATGATTCTTTTGGTATTGAACATTCCACACAAGAACAGACTGAGCTCTACAGTTCTAGCGGTATTATGACGTTTAGACGATTAGGAATTGCGACTGGTGGAGACAGTTTTGGATTTATGCTGGAATTTTTATTCCCAGGGAAAAATAAATTCTTAGACAATCCTTTTGAGTCCAACACCGTTATTGATTCCAGTATCTTCGAGTCAACTTATAATGACCGTGGAAGTGCATTACCTTCAAAGGTAGGAATGTCAGGAGGAATAACTCGACTTTCATGGACTTACTCATTTTAATATCTACCCTTATTTTCAAGTATTTGTAAAACAAGTCCCACCAAATAAATCGAACCTGCAATGACAACTGGGTTTCTCAGGTTTTCTAAAGAAATTTCCAAAGCTTCTTCTGCGGCTTTGGAATGCTTTATTTCAGGGAAATGTGCTAATGCTTCGGAATCATTTAAAAATTTATGCAAAATTTCTGTACTTGCAGTTCTCGGTGACGGTATCGGCGTAAAAATTAATCTTTCTGCTCTAGAACACAATTTGCGTAGGGAGAATCGTAGTGTATCATCCAATTTGTCAGACGCCATTCCCAAAATCAAGGTAAAGGGGATAAGATTTTTCTTTGAAATGTATTCTGAAAGTTCCATCAGGGCATCACGGTTATGAGCTCCGTCAAGGACCAAGGTTTTGAATTTGATAGAATGCTTGGACCAATTAACATTCTGTCGTAAATCGAGACGGCCGGGCAATTTTACTTTTTTGACGTTTTCAAACCATATCTGTTTCTTAAGTCTGTTTTCGTTAAATAATACCTGCATGGTACATAAACTTGACTGTAAACAATTCAACCATGGTTTAGGGAAAGAATTGGAGGACAAGTCATTCTCTGGAAACTGCTGGGGGAAAAAATCTTCAACAAAATAAACAGGTAATTTATTTCTGCTAAAGTATCTTTTCAACCAAACTCTTAATTCTTTCTCTTGTGGCGACACTATTAATGGAATTCCTTTACGCGTAATTCCTATTTTTTCATCCGCAATTTTTTTTAAATTTCTGCCAAGGACTTCCATATGATCCAGACCAATTTTCGTCAAAACACATATTTTTTTGTCAGTTACATTAGTAGAATCTGCTCTTCCACCCAATCCTGTCTCTAGGACTACCCATTCCATCTTTTCTTTCATGAAAACATGGAACGCAATTGCCGTTAAAACGTCAAAATATGAAAGATATGGTTTCCCCTTGTAACCACGGGCAATGTCTAAAACCAAAGACGCACTTTTTGCAAATTTATTTTTTGAAACATAGCGTTCATTCAGAGCGATTCTCTCTCTAATATCAATCAAATGAGGCGATGTGTAGCAGCCTGTGGAAAATCCCTGAATACATAGTAATCGGCTGATCATTGTTGCGGTAAGTCCTTTCCCATTGGTTCCGGCAATGTGTATAATCTTATAATCTCTTTCAGGATGCCCCAAATCATCAAGTAATACTCTAATGCCTTCCAATTTACTAATGTCCCGAGGTTGAGCAGTAGTTTCATAATTACCCCACTTTTCCAACTCAGAAAGCAATTGAAAATAACTATTTTCAGGTGGCGGCATCTAGATTTTATAGAGAAAAATGGCCGAATTCAAAAAAAATACATCGACAATTAGAAGAAAAAATGCCTTAGAGAAATAGGTGGGGGAATTTATGTTTTATGGTTAGATAAAACAGTGCTGAAAAAAGATTTAATCTTTTAAGTACTTAAAAAATTTACTTTCTGCGTCCATAAGCAATGTGGTACCTTCCTGCAGGCTGTTTCGATAAACATCATGGGAACGTAGGAATTTAAAGAAGTCGGTGTCTCTCTCAAAGGCTTTAGCGTAAATTTTTGTGGCCAGTGCATCTGCTTTACCACGTGTCTCTTCGTTTATTCTTTTGGCTTCAGCAATGATTTCTACTCGCTCTCTGTCTGCATCAGAACGTATTATCAAAGATTCTTCTTCGCCTTCTGAGCGGTACAGTTTTGCTTGTCTTCTTCGTTCAGCATTCATTCTTCCAAAGACTGCTTGGCTATTTTGTTCAGGCAAGTCGGCACGTTTTATCCGAACATCCAAAATTTCAATTCCAAAATTTATCGCATTTTCTCTGGAACGCAAAGTTATCGCTTCACGGATTTCTTTGCGATTCCCGGAGACAATTTCCACAAGTGTATGTTGTCCAAGAACTTCACGGGTTTGTGAGTAGATGATATCATCTAACCTGGCATGGGCTCCGTTAGTTGTACGTACGGTTTCATAAAATTTCAAAGGATCCTTAACCCGCCACTTTGAATAGGTGTCAACCTTCATTTCTTTCTTATCTTTAGTGAATACTGCACCTGGATCAGCATCATAATCTTGTAATCTATTCTCCATGAAAACAATTCGACTTACAAATGGTATCTTGAAATTAAGTCCAGGTTCCATGACAATATCGACTGGATCTCCTAATAAAATTTCGATCGCATATTCGGTCTTATCTACAATATATGTTCCTAAATAAGCGATACCTGCAACAAGAACGACTATTATTATCCCAAAATTTGAAAGCTTTCCAGACATATAGTTTTACCTTATGATAAAATGAAAAAGTAGAAGTTTACACCAAGTTTTCGGCAAAATATAAGTGCCAACTACTTCACTACATACAATTGTCGATAATGTCGTAACTCTTGTCAAGTTGAAATAGTTAAACGAGCTAGATGCGCTCCATCTATTTTAAAAAATGTATGATAAAACTTCGGTCTCCGAGACAACAGGAACAATTACTCTCTTTAGCGATGCGTCAAATTGAAAAAATGTTGAGAGAAATGCAGATTAATGGGAATGATTTGTCTCGTTTAAAACTTAAAAAATTTCAAAAAACTCACCACATTGACTGTAAATGTAAGGTATGTGAAATTGCCAAAACCAAAAATGATCCGCGTCTACGGGGACTCCTTGAGGACGGATTCAAGGTTTATGTGGCAGGTGGAAAAAAGGAATCTCTTTGAAGCAAAAAAACAAATTTGATGACAAAACCTATTTTAGCTTTTGTTGTACAATTAATGCAGAATCAGCAGAACTATGGAGTTGGTTTTGTTTTGAGAAAGGTGCACTTGGTGTTGAAACTTTGGCGGAAGATTCAAATGAGTTAACGCTTAGAATTTTCTTTTCAAAAAAACCTGAGAGAGGAGCCAAAAAATATTTTGAATGTTTTCAAAGGGAAATTAATGAAGTGTGTGAAATAAGAATTTTCGAATAAGTTATCCAACCGATTAAGAACTGGGTATAAATTAGCATCAAAATTTCCACCCAGTGGAGGTTGGGGAATCATTGATTATTCTTCCATCCTGGAAGAATGGAATAATACGATCTGGAAGACATCCAGTGTGGATTGAACCCGGCCAAGGATTTGGTACAGGGAACCATCTTTCGACTGTTTTAGCATTAGAAATGCTGGAGAAATTTCTCTCTGAGACGCACATTATCCCAGAAAACATGCTGGATCTTGGAATTGGATCTGGAATACTCGCCATTGCTGCTTGTCGTTTGGGCCTTAAAACGGTGACAGGTGTAGATATTGAAACTGAAGCAGTCGTGGAGGTTGAACGAAACAGTAAGCTTAACGGTCTTTTAGGAAGGATAAATTCTCACGTTGGAAGACCTTCTTTGCTAAAAAAGTCTGCACCACTTGTAGTAAGCAATATGCTTTTAAAAGAATTATTGGGTATTCGTCATGATATGTATAGGCTTACAAGTCCAGGAGGAACCTTGATCTGCAGTGGATTATTTGGAGAACAAGAAGAAGAATTAAGAAATTCAATGATGGAACTGGGATTCGCATATCAAACTTCTTTGGTGAGAGAAAAATGGAATGCTATTCGGTTTCAAAGACATGGAAAACAATGATAATTTGAAAAAATACATTATTGTCTGTTGTTTGATTTTTCTGAATTGATCTTGAAGTACATAATTTAGTTTAGTAAAAAATCACTAAATAGTATTTTAAGCATAATTTGATTGAATCTATTCTTAATTGTTTTTCTAGATTAAATAACTGTCACTTTCTCATATGAATCGAAGCAACAGATATTTGACTGTTTATATGCTATTCACTTAAAATAATACGAAAATTGTTGACGAGTACAAATAGTAATAGTTTTATTTTAATTTTCTCATGACAAAAGAATCAATTGAACGTGCACTTACAGCATCATTGACCTTGATGCTTGGATTGGCAACGATGGACCTTGCTTTATACATCTGGACTGGGACAGCTGTTTTAACTGTTGTGGCTCATGGAATGTCACTATGGTTATTATTGCGTCACCGTTTGATTTTTGATCTAGTAAAACTTCTTGAAGCGGGTGCTCTTTTTTTTGATTTGTATTTAATAAATCGTTATGGATATGCTGTTGCATCACCGGTTGCAACTCTTTTTGCGATTATTCTGATTTCACTAAATAGGGAGAACCATCTAAAAAAATTAAAAAGTGATTTGGATAAAGTGTTTGCATCAAAACAACAAGATCTAGGAGATGATGAAATGAAAAAATGAGTAATAAAATTAACTTAAAGAGATTCAAAATCTTCGAAAATAATTAGCTTGTAAGCTTTACATAAAGTTACAGAAAAGGTCTGTTAATCTGTAAGAAATTTTTGTTGTACTTTGTTATAAAGTAAATATTTTTGTTTAGTTGATTTTTTTATTTTTACGGGAACTTTCATCGGGCTTAAAGTGCTGGTTGTTTTGCTGGCGAGTTTCGTAGCTTTAATGTTTTTTCTATACGAACGACTTGTTTTTCAACAGGAGTGAAACATGACTCCAAACATATTAACAAATTTTGGATCTTTTCTTAAACGGTAAAAAACTGGAATCAGTCTGGTATGGTCCACCCCCTGAAGAGTCACCCACTCTGTTGTTTCTTCATGAGGGATTGGGTTGTGTTTCAATGTGGCGAGACTATCCTGAAAAATTAGCCCAACAAACAGGGTGCGGTGCCTTGGTATATAGTAGACTAGGATACGGCAATTCAGATGCGTGTGAACTTCCCCGACCCTTAAATTTTATGCATCATGAGGGTTTGGAAGTACTTCCAAAAATTATCGCACAATGTAAACTCAAAAAATACATTTTTGTTGGGCACTCAGATGGAGCTTCAATTGCTTTAATAAATTCAGGAGGAAACCCAACTGAATCATTGCTTGGTATCATTTCTGAGGCGCCCCATGTTTTTTGCGAAAAACTAACGATTCGGTCTATCAAAAAAGTGGGCGAGCTTTTTAGATCAGGGAATCTACGCGAACTTCTTAAAAAACATCATGGTAGTAATATAGAATGTGCTTTCAATGGTTGGTTAAATGTTTGGCTTCATCCAGAATTTGAAGAATGGAATATCGAATCATGTTTGTCAAAAATCCAATCGCCACAATTGGTTATCCAAGGAAACGACGACGAATATGGAACCTCTGCCCAGGTAGAGGCCGTTGTCCGTCATTCAGGAAGCTTAGTAGAAACGCACTTTTTGGATAATTGTGGCCATTCTCCACATCGTGATCAGGAATCGCTAACTTTGGAATTCATGATTCAATTCGTCCAAAACTTGCTAGCTAGATGAAAATCTCTGGGAAGTTATTTTTCAATTCACTTGTTTTTTTTATCACAGTCTTTAGCTTTAGCGAAAATAGTACTAGTCTGATTAATTAGTAAAAATAGTACTTCTAGGAACAAATAGTTCGAAACATTTTATTAATACAGTTGACTTCTTAAATATGGCTACTACACTCCTTTTAAATGGTCCGAACCTTAACCTACTGGGAACTCTTGATTCAGAAAAATATGGTTTAATGAGGTTGAGTAAAATTGAAGAACAAGTTTCATCAGTGCTTTGTGAACAAAATATTGAGTGTGAATCATTCCAATCGAATGCAGAATGGGAACTTATTGACTGGCTACATCAGCACAGAAATGCAGATTTTTTGCTTTTGAATCTGGGGGAATTCACCGATATCAGTGTTGGTCTTCGGGAAGCTGTCCTAGGTGTAGAAATTCCATTTCTAGAAATCCACCTTTCCAATGTTCATATGCCAGGGGAATTTCGAAATAAATCTCATTTTTCGGGCGTTGCTATAGGAGAATTAGTGGGGCTTGGAGTTAAAGGGTATTTGCTGGGCGCTCAATTTGCTGCAGATTTTATTTGTCAGAAAAAGACTGCTTTAGGTTGCAAATGATTCTTTTGAACTCTATCCTGGTCTTCCGTTTTTATTACATGTTATGAAAATTTCCTCAACTATCCTTCTTTTATCATTTAACATTATTCTTGTAGGAGTTGCTTCCTACATAGGAGGTTCACTTCTTAGTACGTGGCTTCAGCAGGAGGTTTTGTCAATATCAATTTCATCTCCAAAATCTTTTCAAATTCAAACTGATAAGCTTCCTATAGATCGAGGTAAATCTATAAAAACATTTGATATAATTTTAGAGCGTAATATTTTTAATGCCCAAAAAACAGTAGTAGAATTTACACCTTTGATCACCGAATCAGAAATTATATCGCCGGTAATTACAGATGAAGAAAAAGTCGAGCACACTCGATTGGCTTTAGCACTGACAGGAACCATGCTCTATGGTGGAAAAAGCTCATTCGCATTCATTAGCAAGAAAGACAGTCTCAATAAATATGTCATATATGGGATTGGTGAATGTTTTGATCCAAAGACAATTCTGCGTGAAAAAGATTGTGGTCCTGAGAGTGTAAAAGTCTTGGATATCAAGGACCGCTGGGTATTGATACTACATAAAGAAAAAAAGCAGTCCCTTTGGATGATAAGTTCAGTAGCTCTAGAGGAAGAAGAATCTATTGTAATTCAATCAAAGAATGTTAAAACTAAAACAGTGCAAAAATCAACAGCTCTTGTAGTTGCACCAAAAGAAAGAGTTGTCAGTGAAAATTTTGAGACACTTTTGAATCCAGTTGAAGGTAAAAAAACATTTCATTTTCAGCGTGTCTGGGTAGATGAACAACTCGAAAATTTTGGACAACTGCTTAATGACGCCAGAATTGTTCCTACAATGAAAGAAGAAAAACCTTATTTTATGTTTCAGTTCATCAAAGCTCAAAGTATCTATGAAAAATTGGGATTGAAACAAAATGATATTATTTTGGAAATTAATGGCTTCCTAGTGGATACAGTTGGTAAAGCTCTCAGGTTACTAGAAGTACTCCAATCTGAGAGGGAAATCTCACTTAAGGTTGAACGGGGAGGAGAACCTGTACAATTTCATTACTACATAGATTAAGTCTCAGGGCAAAAAACAGCTTACGAAAAACTATTTTTTGTAATTACAGATCAAAATTTAACCGGTTTTATAATTAAATTTTGACCGGATACTTTGATTTGTATAAGTCTCAGTTTTCAGGAAACACTTAATGTCTGAGTTAACCAAAACTATGAAAGGAGTCTGGCTAACTGGCCATGGAGGACTAGACAAGCTAGATGTCAGGAATGATATCCCAGTTCCAAAACCAAAAGCTCACGATGTTCTAATTCGAGTTGGG
>CAZOTX010000037.1:0-8525 GCA_964582835.1 uncultured Pseudomonadota bacterium
GAGGTTCCGAAAACAGCGGCTTTGAAAGAAATCCGTCATGCATACGAGGAGAAACTAGAAGAAACTCACTTAGAGGCCCTAGCTGCATATTCATTGTTTCCGGAAGATGAGACTGAAAGAAAATTGCTTAATTTCAGTCAGGCTTTTGTGACTCTGGCTAATCCTGTTGCCAGGGCAAAGTATGATGATGAGTTGCAACAGGGAATAGTTTCAGGAAAAAAGCAGCCTGCTATTGAGAAAGAGTATCTAAACAAAATTGAAAAACTCTACTCCAAAAAAGCAGTGAGGGATAAAAACAAAACCGTTCCTCAGCAAAAAACTTCCCCCCAAAAAGTCGAATCTAAGAAAGAGACTGGAATCAAGAAAAATGTTCCCGAAAATATTATTGCAGAAAACGAAGTAGATCGTCGGGACTATTATGAAAACCTAGCTGCAAAAAATGAACTTGCTGAAACAGATCTTGAAGAATTTTACTCTACTTTCAGAACACATGGAGGGAAATTATTGTACAACGGTACGGTATTACAGCAAATAAGAAAATTAAAATCGATTACTCTTGAAGAGCTTGCAAAAATAACCTGTATCAGAATTACCTATCTCAAAGCGATTGAAGACGAAAATTTCCCTAAATTCCCATCTGAGATTTATTTAAAGGGGTATTTACTTTGCTACGTTGAAGCTTTGAAACTACCGACAGAACAGGTTTTAACAGACTATATTCGTCTCTATAAAAATTCTTTGGATCATAATAGTGGTTGAAATGTTTTGTGCTAGTAATATACTATTCAGTACAGTATAGTTGATGGGATGAAGAGAAATCTTGTTTCAGTTTGGAAAAAGTCAGAGCCAGAAATAAGCCGGGTTCTGTTATCACAGATGTGAGTCGTGACCATTTATCTAGGATTGCCGTTACCGGCCGCCTCTAGCGTCCTACCCGACCGCCAGGCGGGCCACCTGATAGCGGTTCTATTTGGACTTGCAACGGGTGGGGTTTACACTGCCAGTCTTGTCACCAAGACTACGGTAGGCTCTTACCCTGCCATTTCACCCTTACCTGTGTTTCCGGAGAAACCATCGGCGGTATGTTTTCTGCTGCACTTTCCATCGGCTTGCGCCGCCTGGCTGTTAGCCAGCACCCTTGCCCTATGTTGCCCGGACTTTCCTCCAGCCCTCGGAAAAAATTTTGCGGAGAGCGGGCGGCCACGTATCTGACTCTGATGCTTACTAAACTAACATCATTTTGGATAAGAGCAAGAGAACTTCTTTTAAAACATTCAAATTTGAACTCAGATGAAAAATAATTGGAAACAAATTTCTTCGAAAGGTTCCCTCGAAACGAGCAAAAAGCTCAACCTCGGATTCAGTTTTATTGAGGTAATGGTTGTAATAATTATTCTAGGTCTTCTTTCAAGTATTGTTGGGGTGTATCTTTTTGATTCTGCAGAAAAAGCAAAAGTCGATGCAACAAAAACTCAAATCAGGGGTTTGGAAACTGCACTGGATCTATATCGCCTGCACAATTCTCGCTATCCTACATCAGAACAGGGACTTAAAGCCCTTTTGAAAAAACCAGAAGTTGGGTTGATACCAAAAAACTGGAATGGACCATATTTAAGAGGAAATAATTTACCCGAAGACAGTTGGGGTATTCCATTCCGCTATGTCAGCGTGAAAGGTAAGAACTATGAAATTATTTCACTTGGTGCAGATGGTATAGATGGAGGGACTGATTTGGATGAAGATATCAATTCAAGGAATCTATAAAAGGTACAAGACCATAGTCTCAGGAGTCAATTCTCAAAGGATCAAAGGTTTTACTTTCCTTGAAATTTTGGTGGTATTGACTATAGGTATTTTACTTTTGGGAATGGTTGTACCTCATTTTTTTGCTCAGTTTTCGGAATCTCATGAATCAGAATTAAAACATCTAAGAAGCGTTGTGAAAATTCTACGTAACGATGCTGTTCTTAAAAGCACTTCTTACTGTCTGCTTTTTGATTTGAAAGAACAACAGATGAGGACCTCTGGTGTAGATGAATTTGGAAATTGTGGAAAAGATTTTTTGGAAAAACCAAAAATTCTGAAAACACACGATTTCCCGGAAGATCTAACCTTAAGCATTGCAAAACTCGTCGGGAGTGATTCCCCTTCTTCTGGAAAAATATCTGATTTGCTGGTTGTCCATATCAACAGCTCTGGTTTTGTAAGTCCCTTTTTCCTAGAGTTCTCCTTAGAAGATTCTTCCAAATCATGGATTATTGGAAGTAAGGGGATCATGGGACGATTGGAGTTAAGGGAGCATTGAAATCTTGCCATGGAAAATGTAGGAGACAAATCAGATTCAATTGACGAAAGAGGTTTTACAATCCTGGAAGTTCTTGTTTCACTATCGATTCTTGTGCTCATTCTGATGGTACTTTACCAGTCTTATTCCACTTCTATAATTGTTCTATCTTCTACAACTAACTTATGGAAAGCTATTTCGCATGCACAGAATGAATTATTGAAAACAGAACGTGCAACGGTTTCACCTCCCGTTTCAGTTACCCATGGAGAGTTTGAATTTGATGATCCAATGAATGGTTTCCGTTGGGAAAAAATTGTCCGTGACACGACTCCTATTCAAGGAATAATGGTGCGCAAGGTCAACTATCAATTAATTTGGAACGAGAGAACGCACGTATTTACTTATGATGCAGATATTTACGTTAATTCCCAATAATTACAGAAGATACAATTTTGGATTTTCTTTGTTGGAGCTATTAATTTCTTTTGTTATGCTCGGGCTGGTGATGTCCTTAATTTACAGTGCTTTTTTCCAAATATCAAACTCCTCTATCAAGGTGAAATCAACTCTGAATTCCCGTCAGGAGTTGCGGTTACTAATGAAAATAGTTTTAGATGACCTGCAGTCAATACAATATTTAAAACACTTCTCAGGGGACGTTCTGGGGGAATCTCTGCTTCGAGAGACAGGATTGATTGCAGAAAGAAAACTGGGACCGGAAAATACAGAATCAGAAAAAATTGAAGAAGTAAGTATAATTTTTTTTCATACTGCAATAAAGTCTCTTTTTTATCCAGATGAGAAAGATAATGACCCAGAACTTCACGAAGTTAGCTATTCCCTTGAGGAAAATCCTGATACAAAAATTTGGGAATTTATTCGTCGTGAAGATTTTTATATTGACGAAAATATCAGAGAGGGAGGAATAAGTTATGTCATTTCTGAAGCAGTAACAAATTTTGAATTGGATTTACTTGAGAGTGAGACTGCTCTTGCAAGTGGAGGGTACAAGGAAAATTGGACAAAAGTCTGGAATTCCGAAGAAGGAAAATGTGTTGACAGAATGGTTGTAGAAAATTTCTGTCTCCCTAGGGCAGTAAAATTAACTATGGCTCTCAGAGGTGATGATGGAAAAACGGTATCTGACTCACAGGTCATAAATCTATGTGTTCATCCTTGTAACCCAGAAATATTTGAATAGTCTCAATAGATTATCTTCCCCTATAATTAGGTTAAATCTCTTCCAACCAGTCAATAGGACCTTTGCCAATCCTCAGAATCTCCGCCTCTCCGTGACTGAAATCTATTATGGTCGAATTTTCCGCAAATATAACTCCGCCGTCTACGATTAAATCTACTTGATCTTTGTATTTTTCAAGTAATTCCTGAGGGTTGTCGTACAGTTCTTCTTTTGAAATTCTCAGACTAGTGCTGAGAATTGGGTGCCCGAAGGATTCGACTATTTTATTCGTAATTGCATGATCTGGCCAGCGCAAACCAACGGTACTTCTTGGTGTGAGCATCATTTTGGGTACAATTTTCGCTGCCTTGAAGACAAATGTGTACGGTCCTGGTAATTTCCTGCGAAGCATTTTAAAAACTTGAGTTGGAATTCCCTGAGTGTATTCCTGAACTTCAGTTTGATTAGCGCAGATGAATGTCAAAGGTTTTTTGGGATTCATCTCGTTTTTGTCGCATCGGTTTTTAATTTGTTGCAAGTGCTTCATAGCCTTTTTGCTAAAAATACTGCAACCCAATCCGTAAACTGTGTCAGTGGGGTAAATAATGACTCCATCGTTCCTCAAAACATCCACGACTTTTTGAATAAGCCTAGTTTGGGGATTTTTTGGATTTATACTCAAAAGCATTAAAATTTATGGAAAGCTAAGTATGTGCATCAAATTAATAAACTTTACAAAGTGTTTGTTGTATATGAAGTGTTGGTTAGTTGGGGATGTTTTTTTTCATATTCACCTTTTCTTACAATGCTGTAAAAATTGTTGAAACAGATAAAAAATAACAATTTTTTCTACCCTTTTTGTTACTTTTGATGTTTTAGTACCAATGAAAACATAACGATAACTAGCTTCCAAGAGAACCTAAAGTCAAAGGATAATTAATAAATAGTGTTGGTGCAATTCCTTCATCTCCTTTTGCAAGGTCAAAACGATAAATCAGTCCTGAAATGATTGCACGGAATCCAACGCCAAAAGAGGATTTCATTTTTTTGTGCAATTGAGAAATTTCATCCGACACAGTTCCAATTTCATAAAAGAATGACGTCTGGAGAACGGTTCGTATTCCCCCTAGAAAAATCCAGTTCATAGGGGTTTGTTCTTCTGAAAAATTTAGACGATATTCTAATACATAATTTGAACTATTTGCTGCGTAAAATCTACCCTGACTATAAGCACGCATACGGTTAAGTCCTCCCAAGGAAGTTGCCTTGGACGATTGGTTCCTTTTTAGCCAGTAATTGATCCGTTTTGTTTCAGTTTTACTGCAAGAAGATGTTTCCTTTTCTAAATAACAACCCAGTCCAAATTTTTTTCTTAATGCGTTTTCATCAATTAAACCACTAGATGTGATACTGGAGCGGGATTGAAAAACATTAAACAATAGGGTGTCTGTCTCAAAAAAGGGGAAATATGCAGTTATGTTCAAATCATTAACAGAATAGTCACTCAAGTCGTTAATTTCATAATTTGTTTTGCTATGCAATAACCCAACCCGCACTCCTTTGCTAGGATCTATATGACTATCAGTGAGATCTATATGAGTTCCGACTACATGGTCAATCCAACTACGTTCTGGAGATTGGATATTAGAAAAATCATTACCGTTAACATCAAATATTTTCTCTAACTTTGTTTCTCCTGTGGAATAGCTGACTAGAAATTCAAGAGACTGATTGAAATATTGTGATTGCAAAGAAAAAAAATTACTTTTGTACCTTTCTAAAGTCTGATAATAATCCTCTTTCCCAGAATCAATACCTCTGTCATATAATCTGAAAGGCATAAAAAAGTCTGTAACACCAAAGGTGAATAATAGTTTTTCTTTAATGACAGGATATTTTGAAAGAGAAAAAAGACTTACTTCAAAATCACCTTTAAAGAACGTTTTGGCTAACAGGAGGTCTGTACTTTTATAGATATTTGAAATTGAGGCGGCAATAGGAATGCCGATTCCAATACTTTCAACTACAATTGGGAGAGGAGTAACAAGCCAGCCAATTTCATTTTTCCTATCACTTTCGGATCTTTCAGGTGGAAAATCATAAGAGAAAATTATAGAGGGCTTCAAAAAACAGAGAATAAAAAATAATTTGGTTTTACTCTTCAAAGAAGTACCACTTTGTATGTTGAATTCCAGGAATCATTAATATGGTAGAAGCAAATATTTTGTTTTTTAAATATTTTTTTTATGAATAACAAACTGTGGTTTACGGCCTGCTATTCCTCTCAAAAGGCGACCCAGTAAGTCCGCCCCGGTTATGATACGTTTTTCCTTATCCCAACATAATATAAGATCATTGTCAATCACATCGTCTTCAGAGTGTTCCGGATGAACACGCAATTTTTGAATAACATTACCTAGGGGAGTTGCTGCATCGGATACCACTATTGGGCGATGACAATAAGAATATGGTCTGAAAGGGTCAACCCCAAAAAGTGCGTCACGTAAAAATAAGTCAGCATTGAGTACCAATTTTGGATTCCCACCAACAGAAGTCAGAATAACCCATTTTTTCCCTGATTGCTGAACTTTGAGTAAAAAAGGGTCATCCGGTGAACGTTGAAAAGCCGGAAAAACTGGTAGATCGAATTCTGAATCTAGTGGAATAATGCTTATCGGATCTACTACTTCACCCTCATCTCCAACAGGTAAGTCATCAATACTTAAAAAATTTAGTGCTCCTGTTCCTTCCAGCCTACTGATATCGGAGTCTCTTGACTCCATGTGCTTTTGCAACATTATCCGAAAATCTTCTTCTTTAAAGTAGAGTACTCCTTCTTTCCCTAGCCACTTGTCAAGAAGTATTGCAGATGGTTTACTTACAGGATAAAGAATTAATCTGTAAAATTTAATTGCTGGAGCCAGTAGTATTCCCATTCTCAATGCATTGCGGGAAAAATACGCTTGAGGCAATATCTCACCAAACAAAGTGATGCAAACTGATGAAAAGAAAAAAGCCCAAAGTCCTGCAAGGACAGAGTCAGTTAACAGGGTAAGCAAAACATTTATGCTTACATTTCCCCACAAAAGGGTTGTCAGTAGCAAATTTGCATCTTTCCTGAGTTCCAGTACTTCTGCTGCGGCCTTATTGCCGGATTCAACTTCGATTTCAAGCTTTAGTCTGGTCAGGCCAAATAACCCTAAAGTCAAGCCTGAAAATATAGCAGATTGCGTTAAACAAAAAAAAATTCCTACCAGGAGGGTCAGGTCCATAAAATTGTAAAATTATTTATATTATGCACTAAAACTCCGATTGAATTATACTTTTAAAACATACACTAACACTTCTCGTGAAGTTCTCAAGGTTTTTCAGTAGTTCTCAATTTTTCATGGTTTTAAATAGATTCAAATTACCATGAAGTTATAAACAAAATAATGTTGCATTTAATTAGATTTATATTATTATAGGCCGATAAAGATCGGTTTTAAATTTATCAGGACAATCCAAAAAAGAATTGATTATTATTATTCGTTAAAGTAGTGTAAAAGTCTGAATACAAGATACAGCTGAATTATAGATTACAAGTATTTAGAAAAATACTGCATATTTAGAATTTTTTCTTTAAACCATCACAATTTTAGTGGAGATTGAACATGCTTAAGTATACTCTAAAAATACTGATTCCCATCACTATATTCTTTCTGGTTGGTTGTGCCGGCAAGGGAGTTAAACCTGTTCCAAAGAGTATGATGTCAGACTTGGATGAGGTACGCTCGCTTACAAAATCGGAGTTGGATGAGAATGAAAAGGTTCTAGATGACTACAGAAAAAAACAAGAAGTTTTAGAAAAGATTGCTGTTGAAGATGTTGCTGAGAAAGAAGAACTGGTTCAAGAAAAGGTGGTTGTGGAAGGGGCTAAAAAGGAATTGTCAAAATTGACTGAGAAGATACTTGAAAAACGCCGTGAGTCCCTTTTGAAAAAAGAAGTGGAGAAAAATATTGATCAGCTCAAGGAAGGTGTCACAAAAAGCGAAATCGTGGACCTTTTGGAAAAAGTAGCTTCAGGTGAAATTTCAGAAAAGGAAGCAAAGAGGTTACTCAAGGAAAAAACCAAATTGACATCTGAAGGAATTGCAAAACTTCTTAAAAAAACTAAAGCTATCCAGGAAGAAACTGAGGAACTAGCTCAACAACTGGAAACTGCTTCGGCTGATGAAGTAGCAGAAATTTTAAAGGAAGCTGGAGGAGTAGAAAAAAAGGACATTTTAGCTCTTGTTGAAAAGAAAAAACAAGTAGATGCTATAGAGTCATCATTTCTAGAAAAAACTATGTCAAAACTATATACACGCCTAGTTCGTGATAAAGAGCTTGGAATTGAAGAGGGCTTTTGCATCAACATTGAAGGAATACTGGATCATTTGTTAGTCGAACCTTCTTACTTTGATACGGATAAATCCTCAATTGAAGAATATATAGATCAAATTGAAAGTTCTTTCAGATTGCTTGAACCAGTTTTAGAAGAATACCCTGAAATTTTAGTTCGACTGGAAGGGAATGCAGATGAGCGGGGTACGGTTGAATATAACAAGGCCCTCAGTGATCGAAGATGGGAAACTCCTTCTAAAGTTTTATTAGCTCTCTATTTCGATGAAGAAAGGACAGCTGGTATCGGTAGGAGTGAGCAATGTCCATTGCCACGTGCAGGAGGGACTTCCACAAGAGATTGGTGGTCAAAAAACCGTCGTACTGATTACATTTTTAAATTGAAAGAAATGTAAGATTATGGAATTTAATGATTTTGTAAATGCGGTTTTTCACGGCGGTGCAATTACGCTTTCTATTTTCATATTGCTAGTTGTTCTTTCTGTTGTAACTTGGGGAATAATTATAGGAAAAATTTTTCAGTTAAAGAAGGAAGATCAAAACAGTGGAAAATTTGTAAAAGTTTTTAATCAGGCGGAATCACTCCAATCATTTGTATCTGTAAACCAAAAGCGCGGTCCTGTTGATTATGATTTAGGAATACTGTTTGAAGAAATTTTGCAGGAGTCTCATCAG
>CAZOTX010000038.1:0-3316 GCA_964582835.1 uncultured Pseudomonadota bacterium
CTTCCATGCTGGCTCAGGCAAATCAGAATTCAATGACTGTGTTGAAGCTGATAGGATAGTATTTTTTCAGTGAGCACTAAGTACCGTATTTGTGTTTGTGCTCACTGAACATCAATTTAAATGATCATTGCCCTGTGTTACGGTAGTAATGCAGGGTTCCTTCCTCACTTCCTACAATTAGATCCAAGTCACCATCTGAATCCAAATCAACAAATTCAGGGTTACCCCCAGTTGGTAGATTTAGTCCTAAAAATAAATCATTTGAAGGTTCCCATGTTAGATTAACAGTATTTTCAGGATCATACCTAAAGCTGAAAAGTCTTCCTGAGTCAGAACCTATAATCAATTCTTGTAGATTATCATTGTTTATGTCAGTAATTTTAGGTACAGAACCAATTCCAACGTCTAAATTTATGTATTTTCGATTTTCAAGTCTAAAAAAAAAGCTGTCCCCTTTATCTATACGATCAAATTTTCTTAATTGCCCCCTAAAGTTTCCTGTCATCAAATCATTATGGCCGTCACCATTAAGATCAATAACTGCAGGAACTGAATTTATTCCTCCAATCACACCTACAAACGGAGTAGGGTTGTAGACGAAGTCAGGTAACTCAGAACTACCTTTATTTTCCCAGTAGTCAATACTTCCTTTTTGATTACCAACCAGTAAATCAAAATCACCATCTCCATCCAAATCAGTAAAAATCGGAGCAGAATTTTTTCTGCCTCGATAACCGAGAAAGTTCTTATTTTCAAGTGTCCACAGAGTATCTTCTGTGACCTGTTCACGTCTATAGTATCTCAACTCGCCGGCACTGTTCCCAACTATCAAGTCAAGAATGTTATCTCCATCAATATCCATAAAAGCAGGAAAAGCTCTACGACCGAGCTCCAGGTTCCCATAGTTGGAACTGACAAACTCAAAAGCAGGTTTAATTGGCTTGTTTACTTCAGAATCTTGTTCAGTTTCAGAATTATCAATCGTAATTATCGTTTTGTCTTTTTGCTGAACCTCTTCCTCTTCCTTTTCCAAAATATTTTCTGTAAGAACAAGTGTACTTTCTTGTTTTTTCATAGTTGTTTTTTTCAGGCCACCATTTTTCCAAAAAAGTAAATTACCCTGTAGATCACCAATCAACAAATCAGTTTTGTTGTCACTATCAAAATCAACAAAATGTGGTGTACTGTAGCCGATGGTCTTTATATTTTGCCAGTGTTCGTCCTTTAGAATCCATCCAGCTTGTCCAGGTGAACTTTCAGGGTGCAGATGACTTATTAGACTTAAAAATCCCTCTCTTCCACCAACAACAAGATCCGGGTACTTGTCATCGTTCCATTTCAAAAAAGTTGGTGCCGAATGGTTCTTCATTTGAAACCCAGAAATCTGCGTTTTTCCCAGAACAAATTGAGGTGAAATTTTGTTTCCTCGATTTTCATAGTAAACGATCAAACCTTTTCCGTTTCCTATGAAAAGATCTTGATCTTTATCTCCATCCATATCATTTAATAATGGTTTGCTGAAACTTCCTACATCAATTTGTGACATATTTACATCATGTGCAACCCAATCAGGTCTTTTTTCGGTACCACGGTTTAGTATCCATTCCAATGTCCCAACTTTGTTCCCGCTAATAATGTCCAAATCTCCATCTGAATCTATATCTACTAAAACAGGGGAACTGTTCTGTCGGTCGTTTTTTTTAAGGATAGGGAATTCAAGTTGATACCAGTCCGATCCATAATCTGCGCGGTTTTCGAAAGCAAAAATTTCTCCTGAAAGACTGCCAAGGAGGATATCTATCCGACCATCTTGGTTCCAGTCTCCACTTGTAATAAAAGTGTGTCGGTCAGTCCCCAGAAGATTCTCTATCTTCAAAAAGTTTCTACTTGATAACCAAAGTTGATTTCGTGTAATAATTCCTTCAGATTTTAGTTTTTTAATATTATAAAAATTATCTTTGCCAGTTTCTAATTCTTCCTCACTAGTAGCTCGTTTCACCTGAGTTTCTAAATTTTCGCGAATTTCACTGTTGTAATCTGTATTATCAAAATTAGATTTTATACTTAAATCAGGTCGTAAAATATATGGGTACAATTGCATCATCCTGTCAATCTTTTTACCTTCAGGTATACCTATAGCAGCGGAGAGTGGAACAAGGCAATCTGGAAGTCCCCTTAATTGTAAACAGGATTGAAAGAGGACTTTTTCAAATGAAGCAGAGAAGTCAATCTTGTCCATCTGTATTGACGGAATTTTTCGAAGTAAATCCAAAAGTACTTCATGATTTTCATAATATATTATCTTTGAGGATGAAGTCCCTAGTAACAGTTCAGGAAAACCGTCCTGATTAAAATCATGAAATGTTGGTGCAACACTTCCACCTCCATCAATAAACTGGAAATGTTTAGACTTTATGCTCCATACTGGAGCAAACTTATCTCCTGTATTGAGATAATAATTTAATTTTCCGTTTGATTTCCCAACAACCAGATCAAAATCTTTATCTTGATCCCAATCAACAAACTCTGGAACAGCATCAACTTGAGGCGTAATGTCTGCAACAAGTTCAGGCTGAAATTTGCAACGTTTATCAGGAGGATCAGAGACTAAAAATGCCTTGCAAAATAAAGCCTCATCGGTCATCCCAGAATTAAAAAAAATATAAATTTCTCCTGAACCTGTTCCTACGAGTAAATCATGTTTTTGGTCCCCGTTAACATCAGCAAAACGTGGGACACTGTTGCTTCCAAATTTCAAGCCCATGTAAAAAGGTGTTTTACGAAAAAATTTTGGACGAAGTTTGTTCCCAGTGTTTTCATATTGTAAAATATGGCCATCTTTGGTTCCAATGAATAAATCGAAGTCTCCGTCATTGTCGATGTCAACAAATTCTGGAACAGCATTGTTTCCGACATCAAGAATGGATTGAATTAGTATAGAATTACTTTTATTATCTACACTCTCGTGAATTACTTCTAAATCTTCAGAGACTAATTTTAAAAACGAAGTAGTAGAGCTACCATTATTTTGAAAGAAAGCAATTCGTCCATCTGCTTTTCCAACAAACAGGTCATGGTCTCCATCATAGTCAATATCAACAAAACTCAACATACTTCTGGCGAAGCTGCGTGTATAAAGTAACTTTGTATCTCCTTCTATTTTTCCATAATATTGAGGAATCCAGTCGTATGTTGGGGCAGTTAGTTTTTCAAGGGGTTTGGCAGGAGCAGGTGCTCCCAATACAAATCCCAGTATCAAGAAAAAGAAAAAAGTAAACTGGATTTTTAATAATTTATGAGCCTTGAACATGAATCA
>CAZOTX010000038.1:3416-8500 GCA_964582835.1 uncultured Pseudomonadota bacterium
AGTTTATGTTTTTGACCGTTTTGTTACTGATTCTTTGTTTTTCTATTGTCATAGGATCGTTGTTTAATTATTTTAAATATCTTGGAATTGATGCAAATTATCTTATAGATATAGGACGCAGACTACAATCTATCTGGTAATGAATTAACTCTTTTTTACACTAAAGTCTTGTCTGTTTCATTTCAGACTGGGTATCGTGAACACAGGGAAAAATCACCCCATCACATAAATACCGAGTGTTTAATCGTTGGGTGCTTAATAATCATTATTTTATAAATTTAAAGAGTTTTAAAAATGGAACTAAAAATTGAATACAGTAAAAATCCCCTAACAAGCGAAAAACTGGAAGCTCTGCTTGTCTTTGTAGTTGAAGACTCAGACCTTCTTGGAAGTGAACTAAAGTTTCTCCCTGGAGATATCAAAAAGAACCTGAATACCTCTATGAATCTGAAAGTTTTTTCCGGTAAGAAGAACAAAAATCAGTGTTTATTTTTTGGTAATGCAAAAATCCCGCAAATTTTAGCAATTGGTCTTGGTAAAAAAGATGAATTAGATGCAGAGACGTTGAGAAGAGCTGCGGGAAAAGCAGGCAAAATGCTGAATTCTCTGAAAGTAAATAAGATCGGATTTGTCGTAACTTCAATTCTTCAAAATACGATCGAAGTGGATGCAGGACAGATCTTGGTTGAAGGTTTAACTTTAGGTGCCTATGAGTTTAATACTTACAAAAATTTACAAAATGAAAAACAAAAATTCAGATCAATTACCATAAAATGTTGTGACCCAGAAAAACTTACTTCATTGAAAGCATTAAAAATGGGAAAAATTCGTGCAGATGGGACAAATCTGGCACGCAATTTAGGAAACATTCCTGCAAATGATTTAAAACCTAAAGATCTGGCCATTGAAGCTAAAAAGATTGCCGTTCGAAACAAAATGGAATGCACCGTTTTGGAAGAAAAAGACATGGAAAAACTTGGTATGGGCATGTTGCTTGGAGTATCACGTGGTTCTCGTGAACCTGCAAAATTAATTATTATGGAGTATGGTCATCAGCAGGCTAAGCAATCAGTTGCAATTGTTGGTAAAGGTGTAACATTTGATTCAGGTGGAATTTCACTTAAACCAGGAAAAAATATGGACGAAATGAAATTTGACATGTGTGGAGCTGCAGCTGTATTGGGCGCAATGAAAATTATAGGGGAGGTTAATCCAAAACTTAATATTATAGCAGTTATTCCAACAACGGAAAATATGCCTGGAGGCGATGCTCAACGTCCTGGTGACATAGTTAAGGCACACAACGGGAAAAGAGTGGAAATACTCAATACAGATGCAGAAGGGAGATTGATTCTTGGTGATGCACTTAGTTATGTTGTCAAAGAGTACAAGCCTGATGCAGTTATCGATTTGGCAACTCTTACAGGTGCATGTGTAGCAGCACTAGGGCACCTTACTACCGGAGCAATCTCTAATAATGATAATTTGATGGAACAGGTACGTAGAGCAGGGAATATTAGTGGTGAACGAGTTTGGCAGTTTCCGAGCTTTCCTGAATACGGGGAATCAATTAAGGGAAAATATGCAGATCTACAAAATATTGGCGGCGGGGATTCAGGGGTCATTGTAGGAGGTTTGTTTTTAGAACATTTTGTAGATAAAACTCCTTGGGTTCATCTTGATATTGCCGGAACATCCTGGAACGTAAAACATCTGGGTTACCAACCAAACAGTGGGGCTACAGGTGTAGGGGTAAGGTTACTTGTAGATTTTGTGCAGGGATGGCAATCACTTAAAAAAGTGTAGATATAATTGAATGTATTTTAGAAAAAACAATGACTAAAAGTCGCGACACACAAATCCATAAACTGGTCACGAAATTGATCAATACTGAACGGATACAGTTGTTACAAAGCATACTTGAACCTCTTAAATCTTTTGAAATTGCACAGGTTCTGTTGCAGTTAAAATTGAAACATCAGTTAGTGGTGCTGGAAAATTTGAATCGAGAAACGTCTTCAGAGGTGATTAATAATCTACAGGATTCCCCTTCAATTCTTGGCGAAATAGTAGAACAAATGTCACCTGAACGTTTGAGTGAAGCCATTAAGGACATGCCTCAGGACGATGCCGCAGACTTAGTAGGAATGTTAGATGAGGAAAAAGCAGAAACTTTACTTGATAAATTAACAGAAAAAGATCGTGCAGAACTAACTCATCTTCTTCAATATGATGAAGAAAGCGCCGGTGGGTTAATGACGCCCTATGTTGTGTCGATCCGTAAGGACCAAACGGTTGCGGGGGCAGTCAAAGAAATACAAAAATTCGTTAAAAAGGAGGGTTTTGAATTATTTTATACAGCATATGTTGTAGATGATTTTGATCACTTGATAGGTACAATTGGTACGACTGAACTTTTGTTGGCAGAGCGCCATACTTTAATTGAAAATTTAATGAATCCTGAAGTGATTGCTGTTGATCAGGATTTGGATCAGGAGGAAGTTGCTCAAATAGCGCAGGAAAATGATTTAGTTGTGGTTCCGGTCATAGATCAACATTTACGTTTAATAGGAAGGGTAACTTTAGATGATTTGGTGGATGTGATTGTTGAAGAATATAATGAAGATATAGGGCATATTTCAGGTACAGGTGCTGAAGAGGTTGGTGAAACTTCTGTTATACGTGCTTCAGGTGATAGGTTGCCATGGCTCCTTGTGGGACTCTTTGGAGGTTTTTTGACTGCTTTTATGATGAGTTTTTATGAAAATGCTCTCATTTCTCTTCCGGATGTAACTTATTTTATTCCTCTTGTAGCAGCACTTGGAGGAAGTATTGGAATTCAGTCATCTTCAATTGTTGTACGTGGACTTGCTACTGGAGCAATACAAACTACAGATCTTCTTGTTCGTCTCTGGAAAGAATTAAGGGTTGCATTATTAAATGGAATTATATGTTCTTTAATACTGGCAGCAATGTCATGGTACCTGACAAATGATTTTGAGAGAGCCATTACATCAGGAGTCTCATTATTGATAGTTGTTTGTTTTGCGGCAACAGTTGGTTCTACAATTCCAATATTGCTAAAACGAATGAAAGTTGACCCTGCTCTAGCTACAGGTCCCTTTATAACTACAACCAGTGACATCATTGGAATTGCTATTTATCTTGGTTTTGCTTTTAATGTAAGCTTCTCTCTATTATTTAGTTCCTGATACCACAATGCCATTTAGTAAAATTTTTGGACAAGACCATGCAATTGAGCTGCTTAACCAAGCCGTTCAGAAAAATAGAATGCCGCATGCATGGTTGTTCACTGGTCAGGCAAATATCGGTAAATTCAAAACAGCTATTGCTCTAGCACAAAAACTTAATTGTAAAAATTTTCTAGAAGATGCTTGCGGTGAATGTGATGCTTGTTCTCAAATTGCCGAACAGAACTTTTTGGACTTACAGGTTCTGATTCCTGACGGAAAGTTTATAAAGATAGATCAAATCCGGGAATCATTGAATTGGCTTCACCTTCATTTAGACCAAGCAAAAATTCGCGTAATGATTCTTGATGGCGCTCAACATTTGGGTCGGGAAGCTTCCAATGCTTTTTTAAAAACATTGGAAGAGCCTACACCTAATACCTTGCTTATTTTAATTGCAGAGTCATCACAACAGCTGTTAGGAACAATTGTTTCTCGTTGCCAGCAAATCAGATTTAGACCGTTGTCAGAGGAGATTTCGGAACGTTTATTAAAGGAAAAAACGAATCTGTCTACAGCTCAGATTCAGTTACTCAATGCTTTCAGCATGGGAAGTGTAAATGTGAATCTTGCTGAACGTTTTGAACTCATGGAAAATGTCCAGCAAACGTCCATTCGTTGGCTGACCACTTTTTCTGTAGCAACTCTTGAAGAGATGCTGCAAACTTGCGAAATTTGGGGTAAATCTAAAAATGGGGAATGGTATTTTTTTCTCAATTTTCTAGAAACATGGTTTCGTGATTTAACATGGCTCATTTGTAGTCTTCCGGAAGAAAATCTGATTAATCATACAATTAGTTCTGATGAAAATCGTATTGATTCATTAAGGAAAAGTGGTGAGTATTTTAAGCTGCAGCAAATATTTGAAATATTTAGTCGGATAGCAGAATCAAAAAGAGCCATTGAAATTAATGCAAACAAGTCACTTGCAATTGAATCACTATGTTTACACATTTACCGAAGCTCAGCATGAATTGTAAAGCCAAAAATTTAAATGGGTTTATATTTACAAAAAATAAAATTTTCAGGCTGCTTCTTTTGTCCTACATGACAAGTATTTTTATAACTGTGCCTGCAGCAATTGCCCGGCAACCGACACCTTTTGAATTGGAGGCAATCCGTAAAGAAACCATAGTTGTGTTCCGTCACTTTCTGCAACTCTGGCAGGAGGAACGCTATTTTGAATTGTACGCATATGGTAAAAAACACTCTAGAGATCAAATTAGCATTAAAGAATTTGCTACACGGATGGTTGAATTGGATTGGGTCCCCGTGGGCTTGACAAGTGGTAAAAATCCTGAAATATCATATCGTTATCGAACATTACTTTATGTTAATGCTTCAATTGATTTTCGACATAAAAGTATTTTCGATTTGCAGTTTACAAAGCAGCAATCTTTTTTGCTGTTGAAGGAAAGTGGAAAGTGGTGTTTCGATTTACTGCAGATGATACGCTCACCTTATTATACTCCATCTAATCAGGACTTGTTGAAAAATTAATATTTTTCAAAATATTAATGAAAAATTATTTATAATTGTAACTGAAACGTGAAAAATTTTGGTGAAATCTTTTACAAGTTCAAAACGTCTTGTAGAGACCAATTGGGTAGTTTTATTCCTAAAAAACAGACTATCAATATCAATTAATTTTTATTCTTTCTGAGAAACTAATGGCCGAAGACTTTGTAACCTTAGTCGGCACTCTGGAAAAAATTTTGTACACTAACCCAGAAACCGGATTTTTAATTGGTACATTTCTAACAGAAAAATCCATCAGTCCTATCACTGTAAAAGGTGTTGTTTACAAAATCCATGAGCAAGAAACTTTATGTT
>CAZOTX010000039.1:0-8457 GCA_964582835.1 uncultured Pseudomonadota bacterium
ATTTTGATCATTAATCGTCTTGGGCTCCACGCGCGTGCTGCGGCTCAACTGGTAAGGATGGCCAATGAATATCCTTGTGACATTCGTCTGTCAAAAGATGGCCAGAATTCTGATGCAAAATCAGTAATGGAGGTTCTGATGTTAGGAGCTACTATTGGCACTACTTTAAAATTAAGTGCAGATGGAGAAAAAGAGTACGAAGCCTTGAAATCTATTGCTGAGCTGTTTGCAGCACGTTTTAACGAGTTGGAATGACAGAAAATCTAAGTGGCAAGACCAGCATATATGGTTTAATTGGTTACCCGGTGGAACATTCATTTTCACCATTGATGCACAATGTCGCATTTCGCGCTTTGAATATAGATGCACGCTATCTTACATTTTCAGTAAAACCGAATCAAATTTCGCAGGCAATTATTGGAATCAAGGCTTTGAATATTGTTGGAGCAAATGTTACAGTTCCACATAAAAGTTCTGTAATTTCATACCTAGACGAGGTCACACCGCTAGCGGAATTGATTGGAGCAGTAAATACGATTAAAAATGTGCAAGGTAATCTAATTGGAACAAATACAGACATTTCCGGATTTGTTCGTTCGCTATCAGCCTTAAATTTCTCTCCAAGAAACAAAACGATTGCTCTACTTGGTGCAGGTGGATCTGCTCGTGCTGTTCTTGTTGGACTTGCAGATGCTGGAGCATCTAATATTCTTGTGCATAATCGAACAGCCATTCGTGCAGAAAATTTGGTGTCAGAATTTTCTCTAAAATTTGCAAAAACTCAGTTAAAATCGGTTTCACATCAAAAAATTCTTGATACGCCTTTAGATTTGTTGGTCAATACGACTACTGTTGGAATGGAGTCAAATGAAAGCCCGCTGGATTTGAGTCAATGTTGTAAAATTAGGCACTTGGTTGATCTCATTTACAGTCCCTCTCAAACAGGACTTCTAAAACAGGCTGAAAAATTTGGTATCTCAGCTATAAACGGTATTGGGATGTTACTGTACCAAGGTTGTGACGCTTTCACATTTTGGACAGGAAAACCTGCTCCGGAAAAAGTAATGAAGGAACAGTTGCTTAACCTTGTATAAGATATTTTATCAGGAAACATAATGCAAATTCCTTTTGAAGTTGATCCTCCTCAAAAAGACGGAAACTTCAACAAAGAAGAGCCGATTTCAAATCCTTCAAGTCCCCAAATTCACCAAAGAGGTAAATTCATTATTTCTCCTGAATCTAATCAGGTACAAAATCCACTTACAGTTTCACAGCTCACACGGCAGATTACAATGCTTCTGGAAGGGAAATTTCGCTCATTAAAAGTGGAGGGTGAACTTTCAAATGTCAAGAGAGCTGCTTCCGGACATTTGTATTACACTCTCAAAGATGATCAGTCACAAATACGTTGTGTGATGTTCAGGAAAGCTAAATCGAATTTAGGTTTCGAACCGGAAGATGGCTTGGAAGTGGTGGTACGTGGACACCTCTCCGTATATCAGCAGCGCGGGGAATATCAGGTCGTAGTCTCTTCTATGGAACCAAAGGGTCTTGGTGCTCTTCAATTTGCCTTTGAGCAACTGAAAGCCAAACTTGATGCAGAAGGCTTGTTTTCTCTTGAAAACAAAAAACCTATTCCTTTTTTACCTCGTAGAATTGGAATTGTGACCTCCCCTACGGGCGCTGTAATTCATGATATGCTGACTGTGTTGGAACGTCGATTTAAAGGCATTCCAGTCTTATTTTTTCCTGTTCAGGTTCAGGGTAGTTTAGCAGCATCAAGTATTGCAGAAGCAATTAATTACTTAAACACTCTTCGGGATTCTCAGCAAATAGATGTTTTAATTATTGGCAGAGGAGGGGGTTCCTTAGAAGATTTGTGGGCATTTAACGATGAGAAATTGGCAAGAACTATTTATTCATCGGTTATTCCCGTCATATCTGCAGTTGGACACGAAACCGATTTTACTATTTCTGATTTTGTAAGTGACTTGAGAGCACCAACTCCATCTGCAGCACTAGAAATGGCTGTACCTAAAAAAGATGATTTAGAAAATACTGTCATCCAAAAACGGGATAGGCTTGAGCGAATCATGCAGCAGCAGCTTGACCGCCTCATTGAAAATGTTGAAGATGTAAGACGTAGATTTTCATCACCTATTGCTTTGGTCCGACAAAATGCTCAACACGTGGATGACATGGATTCTCTGCTGGACGAAAGATCCAAGCGTAAGCTGGAGAATTTACTCATTCTATCTTCCGGGGTTGAGGAAAAACTTTTTTTGCTTAGTCCTGGACGTGAAATTGAAACACAGTGCCATAGCCTAAATCTTTTACAGGGTCGTTTAACACGTGCTGTAGGTCTTTTGCATATAAAGGAGAGTGAATCTGTACGGCAGAAGATGGATTTGCTTGACAGTCTAAGCCCTCTTTCGGTTCTCCATCGAGGTTACAGTGTAACGCTGGATAAAAAAGGTAAAACATTACAATCAGTAAAAGAGGTTCAATCCGGAGAAGAATTGCAGGTACGAATGGAAGATGGTACCCTGAAAACAAAGGTAGTATCAATAAAACTAAAACAATTAAATTAAGGAGTATTTTATGGAAATACTAACTATCCCCTGTTTACAGGACAATTTTGCATATTTGTTGATTTGCACAAAAACTATGGAGGCGGCTATAGTAGATCCTTCTGAAGCAACACCAGTGCAAAACGCAGTTGAGCAGCATGGCGTAGAATTGACATCGATTCTTAATACTCATCATCACTGGGATCATGTGGGAGGGAATAAAGAGTTAATGGTTAAATATCCTGAATTAATAATTTACGGGCATGAATCAGACCGTGGAAGAATTCCTGGGCAAAATGTGTTTTTGAAAAACGGTGATACTGTATGTTTTGGAGAACAAACCGGAACGTTTATACACAATCCAGGGCATACATCCGGTGCCATAACTTTTGTGTTTGGCAAGACTGCTTTTACAGGGGATACTTTATTTGCAGCTGGTTGTGGGAGAATTTTCGAAGGGACACCATCGCAAATGTATGATTCCCTTAATATTCAAATTGGTGGTCTTTCAGATGATACTAAACTTTACTTTGGACACGAATATACTGAAGCCAATCTACGTTTTGCTTTGACCGTAGAGTCTGGCAATGTGGAAATTCAGAAAAAATTGGATGCCGTTTCAGCTTTACGTTTATCCGGTGAATATTCCACTCCCACAACATTGGCTGATGAGCGATTGACTAATCCGTTTATGCGCTGCTCTTCGGCTGAAATACGTTCAACTGTTAAGTCTATAGAACCCACCCATAATCTTTCAGAAAAAGAAGTATTTGGGACATTGAGAGAATTAAAAAATAATTTTTGAAAGAATGCAAAAAATTGATTTTACAGAAAAAGCTGCCATAAAAGTTACTTGGCTTGGTTTGCTGGCAAATCTACTTTTAACGCTTAGCAAGGGGCTCACAGGGGTTATAGCTCATTCATCCGCCTTGATTGCAGATGCAGGTCATTCTTTTTCGGATTTGCTTTCTGACGGAATCACGCTATGGGCAGTCCATATGTCTGGTATTCCGAAGGACAAAAACCATCCATATGGACATGGAAAATTTGAGACTGTCGGCACCTTTATTGTATCTGTTTTACTTGTGTTGACGGGTATTGGCGTGGCCTGGCATGTTTTTAAAAAAATGGATTCGCCTGAGATACCAGGATCAATCGCACTTTGGATGGCTGGTATTGCAATTGTTGTTAAAGAAGCACTCTATCATGTCACTCGTATGGTTAGCAGGAGAATTGGGAGTCGCATTTTACTTGCAAATGCGTGGCATCATCGCTCTGATGCAATTTCTTCTGTGGCAGCCCTTGTTGGAATCGCAGGAGCACAATTGGGCGTCCCATTAATGGATCCAATTGCTGGCGTGTTGGTTTCAGGTCTGATTATAAAAACAGGCATAAACTTTGGTTATGAAAGTATCAGAGAATTGACTGACGAGACAGTGGAGGAAGAAGTCATCGATGAGCTAAGGCAAATCTTGTCTAAAATTGATGGTGTGGATCACTTTCACGAAATGCGGGTTCGAAGAATGGGGCCGAATCTACTGGTTGATTTACACATTGAAGTAGACAGTATGATGAGTATTTCGTCGGCGCATCAGGTGGCAGAAAGAGTGCGTTTAGGTATCTTAGAAAAATTGCCCGTTGTTAACGAGGTGCTTGTTCATGTTGATGCAGAAGATGATTTTGTTGAATCAAATGCTTCGGAAAATTCACAAAGAATGGTGCTGATGCGCCCACAAAAAGAAATAGAAAATGATGTCAAAAAAGTACTAAATGACATTCCTGAAATTGAGGGCATAACTCATATTTACTGTCACTATCTGAATCAGGAACTGAAAGTGCAAGTTAACATTCTCCTTGATACGCAAATGCGTATTCTTGATGCCCAGAAGATTGCTTCGGTTGCAAGGATTAAAATTGAAGAAATTAAAGACATTGTTTCTGCGGATCTACACCTTGAGCTAGATGACTCTTTGGAAATTGTTTAGGTGTTTTAACCAAAAAAATGAATCCCTCTTAATTTTTGTCAATTTGATTTGTAAAAATGTACATAACCGAAGTTTCTAAACTGTAGGCTGTTTTAGCTAAAAAGATTCAAGGAATGATCTCATATATTTCTAAGTTACGGATCATTCTACCATTCATGCGGGTTTCTATTTCTCCTAAATAATTCAATGGCATTTCAAATCGTTCATAATAATCTGCTATCCCACCTTGACATTCCTGTAATTCACAGATGAAAATGCTGGGTCCCCTTTTTACTTTATCCAAAGGACTCCATAAATTACGCTCTGGTTTTTCGATACTATGCGGCCAGGGTCGATGTGGTAGATAGAAAGACAAAGCACTGCTTAGCTGATACTCGCGTGAAACTATGAATGCTGTTTCAGGTATTCCATTTTGAACAAGTAAATTCTGCAGCTGTTTGCCGGTTTTGTCCCATTTAAGGACCCTGGTCAGTCTGTCAGATGAAACATCCATGGCTGTTTTTAGGATCAATTCACCGTATTCATGAATTTCAGTCGGAGAAAGAATTTCCTTTAAATGCTGGTTAAATTGACTCGTACTGTATACTCGCGCATAATTTTTCATAAGTTTTTGCAAAGTATCTTGTGGAATATTTTTCTTTTTTAAATAATTGAAGTTCTTTAGTTCATATGGCATCCAGTCAAAAAATGGATTCAGTGTGTGAGTAATTACAGTACCAGTTAGACCAACATTGATTAAAATTCCAGATGCCAATAAAATGTTAAGTGCCTTATTTTGGAAACGCCATAATAGTTCCTTGCCCAGCAAAATTGCAATTCCCAAATAAGCAAGGTTTGCCCAGTGTGGATCAGAGATAGCTCCTTTGAGGCTCATAAGTGTGAAAAAAAGTAGAGGAAAGATAGAAAGAACTGTTATCACTGATTCAGGGCTTCTTGCTTCTACGAGACAGTCCCTCAACCACCAGATACCTAGACCACCCATTAAAGACCAAAGTGGTGAAAATAGAAGCAGATGTCCTACTGTAAAAGTCAATGTGTTTTCACCAAAATCTGCTCCAAAAGTCCCTTTTCCCAATTGCCAGCGGAATGAGATCCAGTCGTGTTGTGCATTCCAAATAATTACCGGGATAAAGATTAGCAGTGACAGTAATCCTGCAAAATAAAGCCAGGGATTCAAAACATCTTTACGTGTTTTTTTGTAAATCAAAAGGTGTAGAAAAAGTCCTACATAAAACAGCAGCATGATGTACTTTGAAAGTGCACCAAATCCAGCAAAAATTCCAATCCATATCAACCACTTTTTTTTTAACCGTTGATGAAAACGAATTAACATAAAAAGAGACAGGATCCAAAAAATCAAAAAAGGTTGGGTGATATGTAGAAAGATGCTGCCGAGGGTGAAATATGGCATACTGCATAAAATTATTAAAGTTATTAGGGCGGGTTTAATTCCATACAAGCGAAATGTAAAGGCATAGACTAAAGTCAATATGCTCAGAGTGAATAGTTGTGAGCCAACTTCAAGAGTGGTTTCATTGTTCCCACCAATTATGGTTATTCCTCGAATGATCCAGGCAATCATTGGTGGATGCTCATAATAAGAAAAGCTCAGGTAACGTGACCAGACCCAGTGGTCAAGCATATCCGGATGAGGGTTTAAATTTTGATTAATTATATAAAAAATCAAAAAATGAAGAACAAGGAGGCCAATTGCTGGCGTGTGTTTCAAAGTTCCAAAGTTTAAAAGTTTAATCAAATTACTGAGATTAATACACTGAAAATATTAATTAAATTATATAATTCCAAGTTTTAGGTAAAAACAATATCTCTCAAATCAAGATATTGTCTGGACCATTTTGCTAGTTGACTGCACAACCAAAGTCGATTCCCGCATTTAACGGGATCTTTGTCCATGACCATTACATCTTCAAAAAAACTGGTTACGACCGGTTCAATTGAATGCAATTTCTTCAAATAGTTTTCTGGATTCCATAATGATTGTTGATCGGAGTTGAGAATGTCCCCTAAAGAAGTGAAAAAGTCTTTTTCTTGCTTCAACATCAAAGCCGATTTTTCAACAGTTTTGGCAATTTTATTTGGATATTTATAGCTTATGTTTGAAGCTCGAACTATTGCTTCTACTGATCTTTTGAAAATATCAGTTTCAAGATGTTTTTCCAAAAACTCAGCTAATTTTAGCTGCTCAATTGGTGATGCTTTGTATTCCAAACTTTCTAAAGGTCTAGATTTGAGGACTGCTTCAATTAAATCATAACGAATATGCCTTTGTTGCATATACCAGCGTTGTCGTTGAAAAAGGAATTCAAGTTCTTTCTGTTGAAGTTTTGAGCGGTCAAGTGTCAATTTCTGCTGCTCATCAAGTAGCCGGATTGATTCTGAAGTAAGATCATACAGATCAAGAGAAATTTCTGTCCCTAAAATTAGTTGTATGATTCCCTGTGCGGCTCTCCTTAACCCAAAAGGGTCTGCAGCGCCGGTTGGAATCATGTCTAAAGAGAAAGCAGTGTTAAGCAAATCCATTTTGTCTGCAATAGCAACCGAAACTGTTTCAAGGTTTTGTGGCAGCGAATCTTTTGAATTGCGTGGGAAATAGTGTTCTCGGATTCCATTGCAAACTAATGTATTTTCATTTTTCAATTGAGCATAATTTTCACCCATCACACCTTGCAACTCTGGAAATTCGGCAATCATCCGAGTCCCAAGATCAAATTTGCTCACTTCTGCAATTCTTTGAACATGTTTTAATTGAGTTTTGGACAGATCTATGGTTTGTGCGATGTAAACACTTAATTCTGCAATACGCTTAACGCGTTGAGCTTGAGAACCGCGTTCATGAAAAAAAACAACATTTTTAGCTTTGGTTTGAAAATCTTTAAGTTCTTTCTTTTGGTCATCATAATAAAAGAAACGTGCATCACTCAAACGTGCACGGAGAACTTTTTCATTACCACGCTTTACAATTTCAATCCCCTTGTCATCTCCGTTACGTACAGTGACGAAATGAGGCATCAAATCCCCACGACCTGATTTTTTATCTTCTTTTTTCTGAAAAACAGGAAAATATCTTTGATGAACTGCCATGCTGGTTACCAACACCTCACTTGGCAGTTCCAGGAATTCCTTTTCAAAATCCCCTAAAAGTATTGTGGGCCACTCTACCAAATTCGTAACTTCTGTCAGTAGTTTGTCTTCCAACTCTACTTTGAAATCGTATTTTTTCTCCATCTTCAGAATTTGTGAAAGAATAGATTCACGCCGCTTTTCAAAATCTACTATCACTTTTAGAGATTTCATTTGTTTTTCATATTCTTTAGCCTTCTTAATAACGCTTTTGCCTGAACTCAAAAATCGATGTCCTTTTGTCTCATTCCATCCCTCTACCATTTCAATTTTTACAGGCAAAACCTCTTCGTTCCAAAGAGAAACAATCCAGCGTATTGGACGAATGAAGCGCATTTTATAAAAACCCCATCGCATATTTTTTGTAAAATTGAGTTTAGATATCCATTGTTCTACCTCTGCCTGAAGTAACTCTGGAACAGTCTTACCCAACTCTTTATATTCTACAAACAAATAGTCTTTTCCATCGAATTCTCTAATTTCGAGATTGTCAACGGAAACTCCATTTTTAAGGGCAAAACCCTTTGCAGCTTTACTCCAGTTATTTTTGGTATCTTTTGCAATTGTAGCCGGGGGACCTTTCAATTCTATTTTTCGATCAGCTTGTTTTTGTGGAAGTCCATGTAATTGTACTGCTAATCTTCTCGGTGTGGAAAAAGTTCGAACATCATTAAAATTCAACTGGTGCTGTTCGCATGTTTTTTTTGCTAGTGATTTTAATTGTTCAACTGCAGGCAAAATCATGTGTGCCGGCATTTCTT
>CAZOTX010000040.1:0-8296 GCA_964582835.1 uncultured Pseudomonadota bacterium
TCAGATAATTTACTTACAGTTGAACTTTTTGCAGTCAAAGTTTTATTTTTTGGTATAAATCTTAAATGTTTCCATATACTTTCCCCTGGAGTTGTACCCTGCTTCTGGAAAAGAAATATTAAAAACAAGCCCATAAAAATTAATAATAAAAATAAAATAATTTTTCGCAAAAATTTTTCATCAGAATTATTTTTTTTCTTACTGATATCGGCTGGGATTCCCCTATTAATAGAAGGAATTTTGGTTTCTGCTCGCATTTTAGCTGAAATAATTGGCTCAGGGAAGTATGGCTGTAATTCCTTCATAAGTTGGGAATTTCGTTCCTGGACCAGTTTTACTCTTTTAATTAACTCAAAACCATGAGTTTTAAGATAGATTTTCCGAAGCTCTTCCACAAGAAATTTTACACCAGGATGAGTAGCTTCATTAATTTCTTTTGGTTTTTGACGTGTAACATTCCGAAATCTATCACACTGGTGGAGGACTTCTACTTCAAGTGCCTTTGAACCCAAACGCAAGGCATGCCATCGGTCCCTTAGAAACATTGGTGGAGTGATTGGAGGTTCAAAATCATTTTCATTTGAACTATTTTGGGCTTTGTTTTCAGATTGTAAATTTGATGGTTTGTTCTTACTTTTAAGTGCCAGATTTTTTTTTGTTTGAAAGATTTGCCAGTCTTTTTTGTAGTTTGACCAGGCCCTTTTAAATTCATCCCAATTATTTCGTAACTCTTTATTATGCTTAAAAATTTTATTAAATAGTGGTGCAATTTCAGGAAAAGCGAGAGGGTCTTTTTTGCGGACAAGAATCGACAATTTCCTCATCTTTTCCATTTGTTTCTCCAACAACATTGACTCTTTATCAATATGATTCCATTCATTTTTTGTCAATGGGCGTTTCCAATGTTCAACAACAGGAAAAATAAGTAATTCCAATCTAATTGTATCTATAAAAATTCGATTTAGATCGACCGACTCAATACTTGGAACATGTGTTTGAGTCTGTTGTTGCAATGCTTGCCAGGCTTGTTTGGTTTGTGTGGATTTATGTTCCGGATTTGTAAGAAGCAAAAAATCCTCAAAATGCTCACCTGAAATGGGGGAAAGTTGTGATTTTTCCATGTTTTTCAAAAAGACGCATTATGTTTTAATGAATATGAGTGTTTAGCATTGCAAAACTCGTACTTTAGTGTAATTCATGATCAAAACAGTGGTTGTTATGAGAGTAAATTATGTTTGACTTACAAACAATTTTACAGTAGAATAGTTTATAACGTCTCAAGGTAAGGTTTTTTAGGGAGTATAAAATTAGGTAACAAAATACAACGTATAATTATAAACGATCTAACAGGTTTTTGTCATGAAATTCAAAGTTGTCTCTCCTAGTGTTGAAATTTCCGAGAATTCTTTAACAGATCCACAGGCTCAGATTGAGAAAATGGTTTCAAACAACCCTGTCTTTTTATTTATGAAGGGAACCCCGGAATCACCTCAGTGCGGTTTTTCTTACAAAGTAGCAGATATTTTAAAATCCTGGAAAGTCCCTTACCAGTCATTTAATGTCCTATCTGATGAAAATATTCGCCAGGGCGTCAAAGATTATGCAAACTGGCAGACAATTCCTCAACTTTACATCAACAAAGAATTTGTTGGAGGCTCAGATGTTGTGGAAGAAATGTCAAATAATGGTGAGCTTGGTGATCTATTGAAAGAGGCTTTCCCGGGTCAGGAAATCACACCACCCCCACCTAAGGCAGAAGTACAAGAAGTTGGATCTGTCGAAGCCTCTGCAATTTTGAAAGAAAATTCAGAAATCCGTCTTTTGGATGTACGTACACCACAAGAGCGAGAGACTGCCCGCTTGGAAAACTCTGTATTGTTGGATCAAGAATTGGTTGAGGAGATTCTTAGTACTTGGGATCCGAACACACCACTGATGTTCTTTTGCCATATCGGAGAACGGAGTAGACAAGCCTCTCAATATTTTGCCTCACAGGGTTTTCAAAAAGTTTACAACATATCAGACGGAATAAAGGGTTGGTCAATTAATGTAGACTCTTCAATTCCCCAATACTAATTTCCCATAGTAAGGTTCTATGACTACGAAGATAGAAGGACCTCTTCCATCAGTAATTCTTACAGCAAGGGCCGCACAAGTTTTTAAAGAATCTTGCGAAGCAGAGGGTTCAACACTGGAAAATACATTTTTACGAATTGGAGCCAGTCCTGGAGGGTGTTCCGGGTGGAAATATGAGTTGGAATCAAATTTTTCAAATGACATTAGACCAAATGATGTTCAAATTCAGTCAAGAGAAGTTACTGTAATTGTAGATAGGGAAGCACTTACTGAAGTTTTGGGTCCACTTAAGATTGATTTTTCAGAGAAAAATATGGTCGAACAGGGATTTGTCTTTGAACAGTTGTTTACAGGCCATCAGTGCGGATGCGGGGAATCCTTCACACCCGTGAAAGATTTAAAAACAGAAAAATAAAATGTACCAGTTCCTAGAATGGCTAGCTGGGGCAAGCTGCTTTGGACTGTTTGTATACAAGTGGATTATCATTGTGGCAGTTGTTCTGAGCTGGGTCAGTGCTGATCCACATAATCAGATTGTTCAGTTGATAGGACGTGTAACTCGTCCATTATGGGTCTGGTGCGAACAGTGGTTACCGTTGATGATGGCACATTTTAGTGCCTATGCCTCTATTTTGGTTGTTATATTTGTCCAGATTGTTTTACCTGCTGAAATTCGCTCATTGAACATGTTTTTTCATGAGCAGACTGATGTTACAGGTTTGTTGCTTCAGAGCGGTGGCCACTTGTTGCAGGGTGTAGGTATTGTAGTTCAAAGCCTTTTATATTTTTGTATATTTGTTTTGGTTATCTGGTTTGTACTGACATTAGTAAACCCGTCATTAAGTAATCCGTTGGTACGTATAATCCACGTACTTTCCGATCCTCTGATTACTCCAATTCAAAGCTATCTTCCAAAAACCCGCACTGACTGGTCGCCACTGGTTGGTGTCTTGTTATTTTACCTGATCAGTTCAAGCATAATTTCTCCATTAGTATTTTACGGCAGCACTCTTTCAATTCCAGTACCTATCTGTATGTATTAAGATGATTCTCTTAACATTACATATAGTTGCAATTGGGGCCATTATTGGAATTACTGCAAACATTGCTTATTCTATGGGGAAAAAAAATGGCCTCAGCATCGCTCTAGAGAGGTATGGGGATGAGGGAAAAAATAATGATCCCGTATAATTAAGTCACAATAGAATTTTTTAAGCTTATTGACTTTCCAAACGGACTTTAATTGCTTCTGCATGAGCGAACAATTGTTCTTCCTCTGCAAAACGAATTATTTTCCTGCCCTGACGCGCAAGACGATCAGGAGAATAGCTAATTACAGAACTGGTTTTCACAAAGTCCTGTACTCCAAGAGGCGAGGAAAATTTCGCGCAACCTAAAGTGGGGAGGGTGTGATTTGGGCCAGCAAAATAATCTCCGACTGGTTCAGGAGAATTCGGGCCAAGAAAAATGGCTCCTGCATTGCGAATCCGATGCAAATCTTCAAAAGGTTGTTTAGTCAAAACTTCCAAATGTTCTGGTGCAATCTCATTAATAACCTCAAAAATCTTTTCCAAATTTTCTGTCACTACTATTGCAGAACGGTTTGCAAAAGATGCTTTTATGATTTCATTGCGAGGAAGAGTGGGCACCAATTCTTCAAGGCGTTTAGCTACTTCTTCTGCTTGTTTTGAGGAGGTTGTAACCAGAATGGCACAAGCATCGGGGTCGTGTTCAGACTGAGAAAGCATGTCTCTGACAATGTATTCAATAGGTATATCATCTCGGTCACAAACAACCATGAGTTCACTTGGGCCTGCAAATGAGTCAATACCTACAGTGCCGAAGACCTGTTTTTTTGCTTCTGCAACAAAAGCATTACCCGGACCGGTAATTTTGACTACTTTCTGAATAGATTCTGTGCCATAGGCCAACGCGCCAATAGATTGGGCACCGCCAACTGTGTAAAGTTCTTCTAGACCCATCAAAGCTGCACTCGCTAAAACTAATGGGTGTGGAAGTCCGGAAAGTCCGGGCGGGGATACCATTGCAATACGAGGTACTCCTGCAACTTGTGCTGGGATCACGTTCATAAGCAATGTCGAAGGATATACTGCAAGACCTCCTGGAATGTAAATTCCAACACTGTCTATCGGTGTTACTTTCCACCCCAGCACGGTTCCATCTGAACTGAAGTCTAGTTGGCTTTCTGTTTTTTGCTTCTCGTGAAAAACCCTGATATTATCTGCAGCTTCTTCCAAAATGTGAAACATTTCTTTGTCAACGTTTTCAAGAGCTTCTGTCATAAAGTTTTTTGGCACAAGCCATGATTCGAGAATCACGTTATCAAACCGTTCAGTATATTCGCGCAAAGCCAAATCGCCTTTTTTTCTGACGGTTTCCAATATTTTCTGAACTGTAACGGAAATGTCTTTATTGTCTAATGATTTTGAAAATAGATCTGATTTTGAAAATAGATCAAAACCTTCAAAAATTTTAACCTTCATCGTTTTCACTGTAGTTAGTAATATTATTTATGACGGTTCGTATTCTATAAATTCCACGGAAAGAAACAATTTTCATTCAGAAAAATCATTTAAGGAATTTTGTTATTCCTAGGCGATTAAGCTCTCTGCTTCTTTAAATTCAACAGAAACAGTTTTGGAAATACCTGGCTCTTCCATTGTAACACCATACAAAAGGTCCCCGATTTCCATAGTTTTTTTATTATGTGTTATAATTATGAACTGAGAATCGTATGATAACCCTGTAATGAGATGGTTAAAACGTACTATATTCACATCATCCAAAGGCGCATCAACTTCATCTAGTAAACAGAATGGACTCGGTTTAACCAAAAAAATGGCAAATATCAATGAAATGGCAGTCAGGGCCTTTTCTCCACCAGAGAGCAAATTGATATTTTGTAATTTTTTACCTGGAGGTTGCGCAACGATATCAACTCCTGCATTCAACAGGTCTTCAGATTCTGTTAGTACTAGTTTAGCTTCTCCTCCTTCAAATAATGTACTGAAAACATTCATGAAATTTTCGTTAACTTGTTCGAACATTTCTCGAAATCTTCGTCGGGATTCAATGTTAATGTCTTTGATTGTTTCTTTCAAATCATCTACGGCTTTTTGCAAATCTTCTGATTGTAATTTTAAAAAATCAATCCTTTCTGTTAATGCCGAATATTCTTCTGGAGCAGCTAAGTTTACCGCTCCCATTGTATTCAAACTGGCTTTTAACGAACGTAATTCTTGTCCCATTTTCTTATAATCTGAAGCTTCAACATCCATTTCTGAAAGTATAGCTTCAGGTGTTTCCTCAGTTATTTTAAGCAATTGTTCTTCAAGCTGTTCCCTTTGTAGTTTGAATTCAGTCAAACGGATTGAATCCTGATGTGAAACATTGACTGAATTTTCAAGATGTCCTTGACGTTCCTGTAATTTTTTAGAAAGCAGATTTTGTTCTTCAGTATTTTCTTCGTGTAATTGCATATCTTCTTCTAACTCCTCTTTTATTTTGAGTCGGGTGTCAAGCATTTCTTTAAAAGATTCATTAATTTCAGTTATTCTTTTGTTACTTTGTTCTAACTTCAATTCTCCTTCATGAATTAAAGTTTTAAACTGTTCAAGTCGCAGTGAAGTTTCTTCAAATTCTCTATTCAAGCGACTTTCAATTTCCTCAGTACTTTTTTGTTGCTCAGTTGTCTCAGTTAAAGACACTCTTTGAACAAGTAGTTCATCAGAGATAGCTTCGTTACGATTTTTCTGGACTTTAATGCGTTCTTGAAGCTGTCTTGTTTTTTCTTCCAGTTTGACACGTTCTTTTTCCAAAGAGCTGATAGTTTCTACGGAAGATTTTTCTTTTAATCGTGATGAGTTTACCTCTTCAAGTATGCTTTCTGAATCTTGGGAAAGTTGCGAAACTGTTTGCTCCATTCGGCGTTCCTCTAACTGGTGATGTTCTAGTTCCTTGTTGCCACTCAGCAGTGCAAACTCCAGTTTTCGTGATTCTTCTTCTCGGGAATCTTGCTCTTCTTTCAAAGATTCATGTTTTTCCTGGAGAGTTAAGATCTTACTCTCAAACTTTTTTATTTTTTTGTGTAAATCATCAAAATATTTTTCTAGATCAATGATTTGCTGTTGACGCTGCAAAAAACCCAGAGAGCCAGATTGTACTCTTCCCATACTGATAGAAGAATTTGAAAGACAAATTCCTGATGAAGAGAGCCTCTCTTCAGGGGGTTCAGGCCAGTTATTTTCAGCTTCGTTCCAAAAAATATTTTTATCTTTCATCAATATAAAGCGAGAAAAATACTTTTCACCCCACTCTTGCAAAGGTTTTTTAAATTTGATGATTTCTTGAAGAGGAATCCCTTTGGAATTTGCTACTTTCAGAACAGATGTAGGACGGTCTAAAGCTAGAAACTTAAGTTGTCCTATGTCGTGGTTAACACAAAATAATTCTATTTTAGGCAGCATTTTTGCTTGTTCAATAACCACCCAGTCAAGCAGGTTATCCATTACAGGAGAAACGATATCTAATGATTTTGGAGATACAGAAATAAAATCTGCCAGAAGTCCTGAAACTCCGAGTTGCTTTTTAGTTTTTTGATTATCTTTCATCAACTGCATAAAAATTTTTACACTGTCACTAAATCCTTCATATTGTTCTTGTATTTGCTGTAGTGACTCAATACGAGATTTCGCCGTACTGTGCTGATAACGCAGATCATTAGTTTTTTTCTCTTCTTCAATTAATTCCAATTGCTGATCTTCAATGCGACTTTCATTTTCAGCCAATTCCCTCGAAATATTTTCTTTCTGTAAGCTCATCGTTTCCATTTGTTCTTCTCTGTCTGAAACCTGAAGAGTTACTTCCTGAAGAAGGTTTTTGTGAGATTGTTGCTGATCTTGAAGACGTTGCTGCCGTTCTGTTAGACTTATCAGACGTTCATCCAGAAAATTCTTTTGATTAGTTTGATTTGTCAATTCAGTATGTACCGTTAAAAGTCTTTTTTGAAGTACAGAGGTTTCTTCTGTATATTTTTGGAGAGTTTCGTCTTCTCTACTACGGTTCTCTTCGATAATTACTAGTTTTGCCTGCATTTCTCTTAAACGTTGTGCCAGTTCAATACTACTGCTCTTGATTTCAGCTCTTTCCTTTTCACGTTCAATTAATCTTTGTTTCAGTTCTTCGAATTCTTTCTTCTGCACAACACGTTGTTCACTGACATTTTTAAGATTTTGTTTTTCCAGATCACGTTGATTCTCAGCTTCCTGTATATTTTTCTCTATTTTAAAAAGTTTTTCGCGCTGTTCTCCCACCTGAGAGTTAAGTTGAGTTTGCTTCAACTTAAGGCGTTCTAATTCAGTTTCAACAACGGACTTTTCGCTTTGAAGGTCCTGTTGTTTCTGTTGATGTCCTTGTACTAGTTCTTGTACCATTTTTTCGTTTAGTACGGCTTTATGCCAACCGAAACAAAGATGTTGTCTCTCTAAAAGGTCACTATCCCCCTGCAGTTTTAAATACTTTTCTGCCCTTTCGACATGCTCTCGCAGTCCCTCTTCCTGCTCTGATAGTGCTCCAAGTACATCGTTTACGCGAAGAAGATTTTGTGTAGTTTCATCTAACCTCTTTTCAGCATTTTCACGTTTGAAGCGAAACTTGACGATTCCTGCCGCATCATCAAGTAAAATTCGACGATCTATTGGTTTGGCTCTTACTACTTCATCTACCCGTCCCTGTTCAATAATTGAGTAACCTGTTCCTCCAATACCGGTGTCCATAAACAATTCTCGAACATCCTTTAAACGAACAGGGGTTTTGTTGATCATGTAAATACTTTCTCCTGAACGGTAAAGACGGCGAGTCACTGCAATTTCTGAGTATTTTGCAAATTGCTGAAGTGTGTCTCCTTTGGAGTTGGAAAAAGTCAGAGTAACTTCAGCCATTCCAGAAGGTTTGTGATAAGAGCTCCCAGAAAAAATTACATCTTCCATTGAGCTACCGCGTAAGTATTTTACACGCTGTTCACCCAGTACCCAGCGTACTGCGTCAACAACATTGCTTTTTCCACACCCATTTGGCCCCACTATAATTGTTATACCATTTTGTTTAACCTGAAGATTGACTGGATGACAAAATGATTTAAATCCTGTAACTCTTATTTTATTGATTCGCACAACTTTTTCTATTTTCTTTTCAAAATATG
>CAZOTX010000041.1:0-4415 GCA_964582835.1 uncultured Pseudomonadota bacterium
ACCAAGATTCCTCAGAAGCATCTTCCATCAGTGGAATGGGTTATTTTTTTGGACCGGGAATCTCTTATGGCAACATAGAGATAATATTATTTTATCAACAGAGGAATTTGAGTTTTGAAGACCTGACAGTTTTACGAAATGGTAAGCGGCAAGATGTAGCATTGCATACAACTGAATATGGTCTTGGCCTGGGATATACTTTTTAACCAAATGATATGTTTTTTTTCTCAAAAAGGTCTTTTTACTGTGTCAAGTGATCAAGTAAAAATATCTTAACTATACTTAATTCACTATTATTTGTTTTTATACTTTTTGATAGAAAAAACTGCTAGAATTTCACGCTTTTTCCAACGGCATCATGTTTAATATAATTGTAGATAAAGAATATGAGCTTTTGTTTGAAAGCCTCAGAGCTGAAAATCCTGGTTCTTTTTCTTTGACATTAGCAGATTTTTCAAATTCTGATAGTAAAATCAATGAGCTGCTACATAAAGCAAATGCAATTATCGGACAGGTAAATCTCAGTGATGTCCAATACAAAACTGCTGCTAATTTACGTATAATTCAAACTTTGAGCGCCGGCTTCGATAGAATAGACTTAGAAAAAGCAAGTCGAAACAACGTTTTGGTTGCAAATAACAATGGTGCAAATGCAGTTTCAGTTGCAGAACATGTTTTGATGTTGATCTTTGCACTTTATAGGCGACTCATTTTTCATCACCAGTCTGTAGCTTCTGGACAATGGAAAAATTTAAAACATTCAAACAGGGAATTCTCTGGGAAAAAACTGGGGATTTTTGGTCTTGGGCATGTGGGGAAAGCCTTGGCGCAAAGAGCTAGCGCATTAGGTGCCAAGGTCCAGTATTTTGATATTTTGCGTCAGCCTGAAGCAGAAAAAAAATGGAATCTAACTTTTCTCTTTCCTGATGAGCTACTTTCCAGTTCAGATATTATTAGTTATCATGTTCCCAAAACGAGTTTTACCAGAAATTTAATTAATCATGCTTCAATCGGTAAAATGCAACCTGGTGCCCTGTTGATTAATTCATCACGTGGTGATGTTCAAGATGAAAATGCAATTGTAGAGGCTCTGAATTCAGGAAAAATATTCGGAGCAGGACTTGATGTTTTCGAAGTGGAGCCGTTGCCTAAGAACTCGCCACTATGTAAATTAAATAATGTCGTGCTGACCCCACATAGTTCACCTGACCGTGAATGTTATTTTAGGACTGTAAAACATGCGATGGACAATCTTCAAAAAGTTTCAAAAGGAATTCAACCACTTGCTATTGCAGTAGATCATGAAGAAAGAACACGCAAATTTTTGGATTGTTTCCCACAGGTGAATTTGACCACACAATGATGTTTTCGTTATTTGCTGAAATCAAATTGGACTGTGATTTGCAGAAAGTCTTAAGTAGAACTATTTTTAGCAAACTTTTGAGACCTTAAGTCATGGAACAACAGGCAATAAATCCGTATTATGAACTGGGCGTAAAACCTGGTGTATCGCCCAAGCAGTTAAAGCGAGCTTATCGTCAGTCTGTTATGCGCTATCATCCGGATACGGCTGTAGGAAAAGGGAATGCTGAAAAATTTCGGCAGGTCACAGAAGCATATCAACTGCTACAAAGTATGTATGCTTATGAAGCAGACTCATCCAGAAAAAAAACGGTCAACAGAACATCTAATTTAAGACAGAAATTTTCTTCAGTTTTTTTTAAAAAACGGAGGAAGGAAAACCAAGTTGGAAAAAAGCCGTGGTGGGGAAAAATAGATATGCCTCAGGGGAATAATGAAAAAATTAAAGTAAATCGTCAGACTACAAATCTTTCACTTGAAGAACTTATTAATTGTGTTGAACTTTCTGCAAATCAGTATGTGCGTCAGGTTGCACTGGAAGCAATTGCTGCAAAAAGGGATGAAGGCTCTGTGAAATATTTACTTCACCTTTTACAAAATTCACAAAACTCAAACCAGAATCAAGTTATACAAGCACTTGGTCAATGTGGATTTCAAGGTGTAAACAAGTATCTACTTGTATATGTAACAAATCCGGATATAGAAATCTCTACTTCTGCAATTAAGTCACTGGAACGTCTTAACACAACCAATCGCTCACTTGTAGTTGAAATCCTTCGTAAACAAAATCCAACCTGGAAGAGCTCATTATTACGTCCACTTTCAAAACTAAAAAACAAGGTGTTCTCTGTAGCTTCTTCAAAGAGAAAATTAGGTGGCCTTCTTTTACGTGAACATAAAATAACTGCAGAACAACTGGAAATAGCTTTGCTCATGCAGAAGAGATTCCCGTTGTTGTTGGGCCAAATACTGCGCCATCTTGAATATGTTTCAATTCCAGAACTTCAAAATTTAATTGCCTCCCAGAAGAATTTCAGTTAGAATTTTCTGTCATTATTCAATTTTTAAATAGATTATTGACAATAAAATTGCTCGCTGAATAGCAAAAAATACTTTTTTATTTTGGCAATAATATATTTTTTACTTATTGATTTTAAAATTATTAATAAACCATCCCAATGACAGAATCAAAGGAATTTCTTGAGTCAAAAAACTCTTTAACCCCTTAACAAAACCATTACAATTCCCCATTCTTAACTGAAAATGATGATGACACTATTGATATTTTTAAACTTGGTAAAAACTTATGGAGGAAAAAGTGGCTCATAATTTTTGTAACCACTATCTCAATACTTTTATCTGTGTTTTATGCATTTAAACAACCAAACTTATACATGTTTGGAAAATTCATTTTTTTAAGGAAAGGGGAAATTCAATGAAATGAAGTATAGGGTACTCATGGACTTATCCGGAAACTGTCATTCCTTCAATTAGTAATGCTGGAATAAAGGAATGAGTGAGCTCAAGCTGGTAAGCATTCCCACTGGCCCGGACATTCTTTATAACTTCAAAAAAGTTTCCTGCAACAGTGACGCTGTCAACGGGCTGTTTCCTTAGTCCATTTTCCATCAGAAAACCCTGCACACCAATTGAGATATCCCCACTTACTGGATTGCAACCTGCTTGTCCTTCAAGATGTGTGACGAGCAGACATTTGTTGCATTGTGCACAAAGTTGCTCTAGACTGTACACACCTCTTGGCCAGACCAGATTGTGTGAACGCGTGATGATTCCACCTGAATATCCGCGTGAAGCATGTCCAGTTGATTTTTTATTTTCTTTGCAGGCAGATTCAACGTGGTATAAAAAATTACGGAAAATACCATTTTCAATCAGCGGTAGCGGTTTTGTCAAAAACCCTTCTGCATCAAGAAAACAAGATCGGTTTGCACCAGGACGATGGGGGTCATCGATTAAAGTAAGTTCTGGAACTGCAATTGTTTCACCGAGTTTCCCACGTAGTCGAGACATTCCACGTTGTGCGGATTCTGCAGAAAAAGCTCCGAAGAACATTCCTAAAAACCGAGGTGCTACATTTTCGTCCAGAACTAGTGGAAGTTCTCCCCCCGGAATAGGTGATGCATTCAGCAATTCTGCGGCTTTTTCTACTGCTTCTGTGCCAATTCTTTTTCCTGCCTTTAGATCCCATTCCCTGCGATGTAAAATCTTCATTCCAGATTTTCTGGAATTCCCATCCTGCAAAAGCGGGCCACACCATGCTGCAACTTCATTTGTCCTCTGTTTGTAAGAAACACCTCTACTTGAGACTAGTAGAGACTCATTACTTCCACGTGAAACTCCAAGATAAGGAATTGAAACTACACGCTTATCCGCTGCTTGGACTGCATCCTCTATTGACCTTCCAAATTCTGCTAGAGCTTGCGTATTCAGTTGGTCAAGTTCAGGGTTGTAAAGTTCCAGTGTTGTCGATTCAGGAATTTTAGAGGGTTTCTCAAGCAGTTCAACCTCAGTTGGATCCTGAAGTTTAGCGTTTTCACACGCATTTTTAAAAGCATGCCGAATAGATTTCGAATTCAACCGTTCTGTAGACGCAAGACCGGTACGACCCCCGTCGATTACTCTTACTCCCAAGCCAAGATTGGTAGACTGTTCGACTTTTTCTACTTTACTCCTCTGTATCTCCACATTCAGCGCTTCGCAGCGTTCAACCACAACATCTACATCTTTCATTCTTTTTTTACTTGCGAGCATTAAAACCAGTTCAGCAGCCTGCTTCATATTCAACATGTGTATATTCCTTTTTTGCTAAATTAAAAAATCTATAATTAGGAGTCTTTCACAGTTCATCCATTTGATGTTGCTCCAAGCTGTTAATTATACATCAATAGGTCTGAAAAAAAACTGATTATTTAAGATACTGAACTGCGACATTCAGGATTAAATGGAGTATAACCCACTTGCCACTTAGTTTAAGTTTTTATAAACTTAACTTTAACAAAAAATGACAAACAAGGTGGTTGTTCGATTGAGGT
>CAZOTX010000041.1:4515-8266 GCA_964582835.1 uncultured Pseudomonadota bacterium
AAATATGAAGTGGACAAAATAGTGAAACGTACCAAAGTGGCATTGAATTTTGTTGCGGATCAACTGGTAAAAGAATTTTCCTGGAATGGTTGATTATTATAATTGAACAACTGAGAAAATGATGAAAAAATATACTTTTGCAGTGGTTGGCGCCCTGGGAAATGTTGGCACGGAAATGTGCGGTATTCTGGAAAAGAGTAAGTTGCCAATCGGCAATCTTCTACTGATGGATGTTTCCCAAAACGCCGGTAAGAAAGTAACATGGCGAGGGAAAGAATACACAGTTTTAGAAGCAACTGCGGAGTCATTTTGTGGAGTTGATATTGCAATTTTGAGTGCTGGTGCTGTTGCATCAATGGAATTATCTCCAGAGGCAGTAAAAAGGGGATGTGTTGTAATTGATAATTCTACAGCATTCAGGATGGCTCGGGAACATCCGTTGGTTATTCCCGAAGTCAACGCGAAAGAACTGGAGAATCATCAGGGAATAATTGCTAATCCGAACTGCTCGACAATTCAAATGCTGGTGACACTAAAACCAATTCATGAAAAATATTCTGTTAAACGTGTAATTGTTAGTACATACCAGGCTGTCAGCGGTTCAGGACAGGCTGCGGTTGAAGAACTGAACAGCCAGATTCATACGTATGCAAAAGGTGGGGAAATAGTTGCTAAGGTTTATCCTCATCAAATTGCTTTCAATGTATTACCTCACATTGATATTTTTCAGGAAAATGGATATAGCAAGGAAGAAATGAAAATGATTTTGGAAACAGCAAAAATCTTGGATCCAAAAATCAAAATTACTTCTACAACAGTCAGGGTACCTGTAACTACGTGTCACAGCGAAAGCCTGAATATTGAAATGGAAAAACCTTTTAATGTAGAAGATATCAAAAGACTGTTGGCAGAATCTCCTGGAATTAAACTTGAGGATGATTTGGATAACAATGTTTATCCGTTGGCAACAAATGCTGTTGGGAAAGACCCTGTTTTTGTCGGCCGAATACGCAGGGATTTTTCTGCTAAAAATGCTTTGAACTTGTGGTGTGTTTCTGATAATTTACGTAAAGGAGCGGCATTGAATACTGTACAAATAGCAGAGGAAATAGTCAAAAGAGATCTTGTAAGGATACCTTAATTTTATCACAAAATCTAAAAAATGAAAAAAAAAAAGGAATTGACTGAACCTATTATTGTGATGAAATTTGGAGGAACCAGCGTCAGAAATGAAAAGTCGCGCTCAAGTGCAGTTGAACATATTCGAAGGCGTGCTGAATCTGGGAATCAGGTGGTTGTGGTGGTTTCCGCAATGGGACGGGAAGGTGAGCCGTATGCAACTGATACTTTGATTTCTCTGCTCAAAGATCTCGGAGAACCGATAAATCCTACAGAACTGGATACAGTGATGAGCATTGGGGAAACCCTGAGTTCTGCATTTTTTTCACATTTGCTTAGTCAAAACGATTTGCCGGCACAAGCTTTCACGGGTTTTCAGGCAGGTATATTAACGAATGATAATCCAGGAAATGCTGAAATCCAAGAAATTAACCCTGTTCGAATACAGAATGTTTTAAATTCTGGAAAAATTGCGGTAGTAGCTGGGTTTCAGGGTGCTACCATAGATGGAGATATCCGAACGCTTGGACGCGGCGGAAGTGATACGAGTGCTGTTGCGCTGGCCGCGGCCTTGAATGCGGAAAAGGTGGAAATATATTCGGATGTTGATGGTATCGCAAATTGTGATCCTCGGCAAATTCCTGAGGCTACCTTTCTCGAAAAAATCAGTGCCTCTCAAATACTTAGCATGGCTAACGAAGGTAGCAAAGTAATCCATCCAAGGGCCATTAAAGCATCACTGCAAACTCAAACTCCGATTGTTGCACGCAACACATACAGCAATTTACCAGGATCTTTTATTTTTCACGGCGTTAATGATGAAGGTAGTAATCAGGTCGTACTAGCGCACCGAGACGGAATGAGTTTGATTAAATTTGAAACCAAAATTGACGTAGATAATTTAGTTACGGAAATGATTCGTGTTGATGAATGCAGATTCATACTGAAAAATGATGTTTATCTCGAAAAAAAAATAGAGGAACTGCATAAACGATTTGGAGCACTCCACAAAGAAAACGGTTGGGCAACGATTTCAGTTGTCTTTGAAAAGTATATTACAAATAGCATCAACCCTCCAGAAACTGAAATAATTCCTTCCAGTATAAACGTAATTTGTTATCTACTGAAGGAGGAAATTTTGGCGTCTTCTTTACGTTCACTCTATAATCATTACTACTCAACTGAATGACTATTTTTATCAAAATATTTCCCAAAAACAACGAATTGATATTAGAATGACAAGAATTTTACTGGGAAGGGTACAGGATCTTTCAGAATTTTGTGGTACCTAAATGTGGAGAAACAGTTAATTTCTTTAGCTCGGTTATTTCAAATTCTGAAGTGCCACCAACACCATTTTATAACTCATTGACGACGATAGAAAGTTCAAATTGATGGCATTCTCAACAGGGAATCATGGACGTGGCGTGAAACTTTTACCACACGGGAACAAGGATTCCTAGCACAAATTTTTTGTTAGAAATTGCTCCTAATAATAAAGTCAAGACCAGTAACTGAGGTTTATTTTAACAAAGGGAAATGACAGCATTTACAAAAGTAGAGTTCGAATTGCGCATTGCAAAGGTGCGGAAAAGTATGGATCAGAAAAATTGTGAGATTTTGATCGTTACCGATCCGTCGAACATGGCGTGGTTGACCGGTTACGATGGATGGTCCTTTTATGTGCATCAGTGTGTAATACTTACTTTGGAAGGTGAACCGCTCTGGTTTGGACGAGAAATGGATACCAAAGGTGCAAAACGTACAGTTTTTATGAAGCAAGAAAACATCATTGGATATCCGGATGATTATGTGCAGAATTCAATGAAACATCCCATGGAGTTTTTAAGTCGGATTCTTTTAGGAAAAAATTTGGGGGAAAAAACAATAGGTGTGGAAAAAGACAACTATTATTTTTCTGCATCCTGTTTGGAATCTCTACAGAAAAATTTAACACAGGCAAATTTTGTAGACTCAACTGGATTAGTCAATTGGCAACGTATCGTAAAATCTTCGAGAGAGCTTGAATTCATGCGCAAAGCAGCACGGATAGTGGAAAAAATGCATGCACGTATTTTTGAAGTAATGGAACCAGGTATGCGCAAAAATGATCTGGTAGCAGAAATTTTTCATTCAGGAATCACAGGCACGGAAGGGGCAGGTGGAGATTATCCTGCGATCGTACCAATGACTCCAACTGGAGCAGATGCTTCTGCACCACATTTGACTTGGGACGATCAGCCAATTCCCTACAACTCAGGAACATTTTTTGAAATTGCAGGATGCTATCGCCACTACCATTGTCCTCTTTCGCGTACAGTTTATTTGGGGAATCCACCGCAAAAATATTTTGATGTGGAAAATGCTATTCTGGAAGGAATTGAAGCCGGACTTGAAGCAGCAAAACCCGGAAACCTCGCCGAAGATATTGAGGCAGCATGGCGCAAAACAATTGCAAGACATGGTTTTGAAAAAGAAAGCCGCTGTGGATATTCCATTGGATTAAGCTATCCTCCGGATTGGGGTGAGCGTACTGTAAGTTTCCGCAAAGGGGACAAAACGGTCTTGGAGCAAAACATGACTTTTCATTTCATGCCTGCACTCTGGTTTGAAGATTGGGGATTGGAAACAA
>CAZOTX010000042.1:0-8261 GCA_964582835.1 uncultured Pseudomonadota bacterium
GAAGAAATGCACTTGGAATTCAAACCAAGAATTGACCGTCGATATTTTTTACGTTTACTGTCAAAGATTATGACTGCGCACAATAGAATTGCGAATGAAATGTATAAAAATGAATGGAATTTTGAAAAAAATTCTCCTTTTGCTTTAGCATTGAGGCGTGTAAGAAAGGTGGTGCATCCAGGAAGCTTAATTTATATCTTTAGTGATTTTTCTGGCTTTAATGCTGAATGCCGAAAACATATGTTTCAACTTTCTAAGCAGAATCAACTGGCTGGATATTTAATTTCAGATCCACTGGAAAAAGAAGCTCCATCTTCAGGACGTTATGCAATGAGTGATGGTAAAGTTTCTTTTTGGGTGAATTCTGGGAATTCAAAAATTCGAAAACTCTACGCTTCCACCTATTATAAACAGCAAAAAAATTTGGAAAACGAATTACAATTCTGCAAACTAAGCCTGAAAATGATGAGTACTGAGGACAATGTTTCAAAGTTTTGAGGAGAGAAGTTATTTTTTCAGCAAAAAGGATTATAGCACTAATTTAAGATGATGGTTTTTACAGTTCTATCAATTTTCTTTCTCTAAAATAATATATGCCATTAGAAAATCCTTTAAACAATTTAAAGGACATTCAATTACCACCAGAAGTTTCAATTTGGCCACCTGCTCCAGGTTGGTGGATTTTAGTAATGGTGATTTTTTTATTATTTGTGTTTTTCTTTAAATGGATTAAAAAATTTTTTGAACGACAAAAACCCAAAACCGAAGCCATTTTATTGTTGAACAATTTACAAAATCGTCAAAATAATTCAGAGGATGCTTTATTAATATTAAGGGAATTATCAAAATTATTGCGTCGAGTTGCATTGACTTTTTGTCCAGAAGAAAATATAGCCTCACTGCATGGTGTCGCATGGTTGGAGTTCCTTGATAGAACAGGAAAAACGACTGAATTTACAAGAGGAGAAGGGCATGTGTTTGGAGTGGAACTTTTTCAACAAAATCCAGAAATTAAAATAGATGTTTTGTTCCCGCTGGTAAAAAAATGGATTATTGAATGTAATCAGCGGTATTTAAAAAATCACTGAAAATGATATTTTTTGAGAACGGAGGATTAGAATTTATTTGGCTTTGGGCTGCTTGGTTCTGGCCACTGCCTTTAATTGTTCGTTTACTTCCAGCAGTCGATCAGTCATCACAGGCTCTTCGAGTACCTTTTTTTGAAAGAATTAAAGAGTTACCTAAATCTGGGCTTTCTAAAGGAAAAAACATAAAACCTCTGCTATTAGGCGGTTTGATTTGGAGTTTGATTATACTGGCAGCACTTCGTCCTCAATGGGTTGGAGATCCATTGAATTTACCTGTTTCAGGAAGAAGTGTGATGCTTGCAGTTGATCTTTCTGGAAGTATGAAACAAACAGATTTGGAACTACAAGGAGAATTAGTAACAAGGTTGGCTGTAGTCAAATCTGTTTTGAGGCCTTTTATTGAAAGGAGAAAAGGTGATCGATTGGGATTGATTCTGTTTGGAGATCAAGCCTACCTACAAACTCCATTAACTTTCGACCGAGAAACGCTGAGACAAATGCTTGAAGAGTCAGAATTAGGTCTTGCAGGACAAAGAACCGCAATTGGAAATGCAATCGGACTGGCCGTTAAACGTATGAGAAAACTACCGGATAAAGAAAAAGTGATGGTTTTACTTACAGATGGTCAAAACACTGCGGGTGAGGTGTCTCCAGAAGATGCAGGACGTTTAGCAAAAGAAATAGGATTGAGAATACACACCATTGGAATTGGTGCAGATGAGGCTTGGGTGAGGGCTTTTTTCGGCAAGCAAAAAATTAATCCATCTGCAGAACTTGACGAAGCAATGCTACAATCAATAGCAAGTCAGACTGGAGGTACATATTTTCGGGCACGAAGTACAGAAGAACTAGAAAAAATTTATTCAATGATTGATAACATTGAACCGTTAGAAATAGAAAAAGAAGTATTTCGCCCGCGCAAGGCGTTGTTTATATGGCCGTTGAGCTTTGCGATTATTATATTAGGAATATGGTTAGCTGTTTTATTGATTAAAAACTAATCAATTTTTTTAATAGTAATAAAATTGATGGGAAATAACGAAATAATTCAAAAATATTTTTTTGGATATTTCTTTAACAGAAAGATTAAAAAATTTTTATTATGCACACCAATTTTATTAATTATTCGGTCAGAAAAAATTATAAAAAAAGATCTTATATTAATAGTATTTTAATAGTTGATTATCAAAACCGGGACAGGTTTATTGTTGTTTATTATTCGGACTAATATTAAATTTATTTTGTTGTCAGAATTTCATTTTTTGCGTCCTTTATGGCTTGTCGTAATACCAGTTCTCTGGTGGATGATTTATCGTTTGCTTAGAAGATGGTTGACTAAAGGCAACTGGGACCAGGTTGCAGATGCACATTTATTGGCATTTCTTGTTACTAAACCAGCAAAGGGAAAAAGGAGTTTACTGCCTTGGATCATTTGTTTAGCTGGTACTTTGCTGTTACTGGCTTTGTCTGGACCTGTTTGGAAAAAAAATCAGCAACCATTGCTGCAAAAATCATTGGCCAGAGTACTGGTTTTGGATTTATCCTATTCCATGTTGGCAACTGATATAAAACCTACACGATTTGAAAGAGCACGTTTCAAATTGAAAGACCTGCTAAAGCACTTCGATGAAGGTGAGACAGCGCTTGTCGTATATGCTGGAGATGCATTCGTTATCAGCCCTTTAACCCATGATCCGGCAAACATTTCTGCTCTCCTTCCAGGGGTTCATCCGAATATTATGCCCCTTCCCGGAAGCCGAGCAGATCTTGCAATAGAACTTGCAGCAGGTCTTTTGAGCAAAAGGAATAATGGAACTGGTCATATAATCTGGGTTACAGACGGGATTGAGGAAAAGGATATTCGTTATACAAAAAATGCCATTGGTTTGAATCGACTGTCAATACTTTCAGTAGGTACTGAATCAGGTTCTCCTATTCCTTTGTCCGGTGGAGGGTTCCTTAAGGATATAAACGGAGGGATTGTAATACCAAAACTTTATTTAAAACCATTAAAAAGATTAGCCAACCAAACTCATGGAACCTTTACTGTATTAAGTGCGGATGATAGTGATGTAGAGCTAATTGTTGCATCAGAAAAAATTGCGGATGATTTCGTTGAAGACAAACAGGAGAGAACTTCAGATAAGTGGAATGAAGAAGGCCCATGGCTCTTATTACTTGCTTTGCCATTTTCAGCTTTTTTGTTTCGGAGAGGTTTGTTGTTCTCAATTTGTTTTACATTTTTGATTGGATTAACAGTAAAGCCATCCTCAACCATGGCATTTGGATGGGATGATATATGGTTGAGAGCAGATCAGCAGGCTTATAAATTGTTTAAACAAGGAGAAACAAAAAAGGCAGCTGAACTTTTTGAAAATCCTGAATGGAAGGGAACAGCAGAATTTAGATCCGGGAATTATGAAAAAGCTATAGAACATTATTCTCAACAGAATAATTCAAGATCCAATTTCAATATTGGAAATGCATTGGCTTTTACAGGACGTTTACAGGAAGCTCTGGATGTATTTAAAAATGTTTTGATAGAAAATCCACAAGATTCAGATGCTCAGTTCAATCATGATTTGATTAAAAAATTAATTGAAGATCAAAAAGGTAAAAAACGACAGCAGAGTGGACAAAAGCATTCGAATGAAAATAATAAACTGAATCAAAAGAACAGATCTAGTAAAGAAAAGAAGATAAATAATGGAAAAGATACACAGGGTTCTTTAGATGAAGATAATGGACATGAAGAAAATATTTTTAGAGAAAATTTAAAAAAAGATGGTGAAAAAAAAACAATTTCTAATAAAAATCATAATTTAAATAAAAGGAAAAAAGCTAATACTAAAAATGTTGAAATAAAGAAAAAATCATATGATCAAAACAAAAAAGAAAATGCAAAAAATAATGAACCTGATTCAACCCAGGCTGATCTTGCTAATCAGCAATTTATTGAACAATGGTTAAGAAAAATACCTGATGATCCAGGACGCTTGTTACGCAATAAAATGGAAAGGGAATTTCAACGTCGTGGGAAACAAAAATTTAAAAATGAACAGTATTGGTGAATGATGAAAAAATTATTACTTCTTGGAATATTTATATTGATTATAAATAAAGTCTGGGGAGATGTTACTGCATGGGTAAATAAAAATCCAGTATCTGTGGGAGACATGTTCCAATTACATGTAGAAGCAAAAAATGTAAAAGACGCAGAGGAACCAGATTTAAGTGGAATTACAGGTTTGCAAATTCTTAATCGAAGTGTGCAAAATAAAACCGCTATTATTGGGTCTTCAGTAACAAGAACATTAAGCTGGACATATGTTATGATTGCTCCATCTTCAGGAGAATACATTATACCATCTCTGCAAGTTGGAAATGAGCAAAGTACACCTATTACAATTAAAGTAACCGCATATTCACAGAATAAGTAGCAGAAATATGTAAGTCTGGAATTGGAGGTTAATCCCCAAATAGTATATCCACATCAACAGATTTTGGTCCGATTATGGATTAAAAGAACTGATATTCAACTGGAAAATGAAACGATTACACCTTTTGAATTGAAAGGAACAGAAGTAGAGGAAATAAGTCAAAAATCTTTTCAAACAGTCAAAAATGGGAAAAAAAATAGGATAACTGAAATCATATATGCTGTAATTCCAGAAAAATCAGGCAAGCTTATAATACCCAAAGTTCGTTATCAGGGTGAAATTATTCAAGGGAGACTACCACAGAACAATTTTGGTAATTTTTTTCAAAATAGGGGGAAAAGGATTTTTAGTGAAAGTGCAGCGAAAACTGTTGAGGTTAAACCCTTACCGTCAGGTTTTAAGAGTTGGTGGTTGCCATCAGATAAACTTCTAATAGAAGAAGTATGGCAGCCTGATCCCCCGGTATTTAGAGTAGGAGAACCTTTGACTAGAAATATTAAGATAATTGTAAATGGTGTTTTCGGGAGTCAAATCCCAGAATTAAAATTAGCTTTACCTCCTACATTGAAGAGTTATATAGATCAACCTTTTATTGAAACTGAAAAAACATCAGAAGGACTAAAAGGAGTCAGGTTGGAAAAATGGGCACTTATTCCGACTAAAGCAGGAAAAATTGAACTTCCAGAAATTTCTATCAATTGGTGGGACATTAAAAGTGATACTCTCCAGACAGCAATCATTGCTCCAAAAATAATTGAAATACTTCCTGCTAAATTAAATGTTTTAGAAAAAACAAAAGAAAAAACTTTTGAAATGGGATCTAATAATGCTGAAACAGCTGTTTTACAAAACAATGAAAATAGAATAGAGTTATTTCCATGGAAAACACTTGCCTTCTTTTTGGCATTTCTTTGGTTGGCAACAATGTTGATGTGGTTTTTTAAAAACAATTATAAATCAGTTGCAGTTACAAAAAATGAGAACAAAAAAATACTGTTTCGTAATAATGCTCTTAGAGAAGCAACAAAAAATACAGAAAAAGCTTTGCATTCTGGTGATCCAGGTACTATACAAGTTGCTCTATTAGAATGGGGATCTGCAGTGTGGATTGAAGATCCTCCTCGAGGTATAGAACAAATTGGTGAAAGAATTCCTGAATTACAAAACGGAATTAATAGTCTAAATTCAGCTCTGTATGGAAACAATCAAACAAACGAAGGTTATTTGGAAAAATTATTAATTGACTTCCGCAAAATTTCTTTAGTTAGTAAAAATTTTACTAAAAGTTATCAAAATTCTCAGCTAGGACCACTATATCCGGAGTAAAAATGATTGAATCTCTGAGTTTATATTTGAATGATTATTTGACAGAAAATATATTATATTTAGGATTGACAACTGGTTTGGCGGAATCATTAGTTCGTGCTGTATTAATATTGTTGGTACTTTTGATTAGTTGGATTGCTCATCGACTTTCACAGGGACCTTTAAATCGGATTATAAAAAAATTAGCACTCTTTACCATCCACCAATGGGATGATGTACTAGTGGAAAAACAAATTTTTGAACGTGTACTGTACTTTATACCATTAATATTGCTATATGTCATGTCCACTCCAATTTTAACAGGCACAACACTGCTACCATTAAGTCAAACAGTAATAAGTGTTTTGTTTATAATGACAGGGATGATGACAATGGATGCATTGCTAAATGCACTTTTAGAAATTTATGGTAAATCAGAAATAGCTAAAGAAATTTCGATTACACCTTTTGTTCAGTTGCTAAAGTTGGGATTGTATTTTGTAACAGGAATTTTACTTTTGTCGTTAGTACTACAAAAAACTCCACTATATCTTTTAAGTGGATTAGGGGCATTAACTGCTGTATTAATGTTTGTTTTTAAAGATGTCCTTATGGGATTAGTTGCAGGGATACAGTTAATTGCAAATAAAATGGTGGCACCTAAGGACTGGATTGAAATGCCAAAGTATGGCGCCGATGGAGATGTTATTGAAATTACACTTACCACTGTAAAGGTTCAAAACTTTGACAATACTATAACAACTATCCCTACTTATGCATTAATAAATGAGTCTTTTAAAAATTGGCGTAGTATGAATTTATCAGGTGGTAGAAGAATTAAAAGGTATGTAAATATTGATCTCAATAGCATAAAATTTTGCAACAATGAAATGTTAAAAAGATATAAGTTAATTCAATTAATATGTAATGATATTCAAAAAAGACAAGAAGAAATATTAAAACATAATTTAAAGCAGCAAATTGATGAAAGTACATTAGTAAATGGTAGAAGATTAACAAATATCGGAGTTTTTCGGTTATATGTTGAAGCTTATTTAAAACAGCATCCTATGATTCATAAAAATATGACCTTCCTTGTACGACAGCTTTCACCGAGTGAAAATGGGCTGCCCATTGAAATATATGTGTTTTGTAAAGACACTAATTGGACAGCATATGAAGCAATACAAGCTGATATTTTTGATCATATTTTAGCTGTAGTGCCCGAATTTGATTTACGGGTTTTTCAAGAACCATCTGGTACGGATTTTAAAAAAATTACACAATAAATTATTGATAAAAAAATAATTTCATGATTAAATTATAATTAATTATAAATATATTATGTTAATTTAAAGTTATGACTTTAATAACGGAATATTAGAGTATATGATTAAAAAATATTTAATATAAGTTTTTGATTAATATAAGTTAACAATTAAAGGAAATATAAAAATTTATCAATATTAATTTTTCTACTAAAATTTAATATTTATTTTAATATTAATATTTTACGTCAAAATATATTGACGTGAATTTTGAAAGATAATTATGAATGTGGATCAAAATAGTTATAAAAATATCTAAAAACCACAAAATAATTGTAAAAGTATTCATTGGCTTAACAATGTATCTACTATTTAATTAAATATAATATTTAAAAGATATCAATTATAAATTTTGTTAGAACTATAATAAGTATATTATGTAAAGATAATTATGAATAAATATAAAAATAAGATATGTTTAATAGCAGATGATTTCAGCACTGCACGGCGTATTATAAAAAACGCTCTTCAAGAATTAGGTTTTATATGTATGGAAGCGGAAAATGGAGAACAATCACTCGCGATTATTGAGCAAACAACAATAAATTTGTTGATAGCTGATGTACATATGCCTGCAATAAATGGAATGGAGGTCTTGGAAACAATACGTGCAGACGATATTTTAAAAGATATTCCTGTTATACTTACAATGATAGAACCATTGGAAGAATTGATTTCAACAGGAGAAGCTTTAGGAATGAATGATTATCTTGTAAAACCTTTTGATGTGTTTATGCTGGCTAAAGTACTTGATAAAGTAATTGAAGGTGATTTAGGGGAAACATTGTAAACTTGATTATGGAGACCACTCCTAGAATTCGGTGTTCAAAGTGTAAACACTATCAGGTATCATGGGACGCAGATAAGCCATATGGATGCAGCAAACTGGGGTTCAAATCTAAAATAGAACCTTCTATCTATGTAGTACAGATTTCTGGCACAATGTGCCATAGTTTTCAATCAAAGGCGGCAAGAGAATAAAATATATTTTATACAGCTTTTTCATTTGTTTCACCAGTGCGGATACGGATTACTTTTTCTAAATCTGATATAAAGATTTTACCATCACCTATTCTTCCTGTCTTAGCAGATTCAAGAAT
>CAZOTX010000043.1:0-8144 GCA_964582835.1 uncultured Pseudomonadota bacterium
AAAAACAACGTATTTGGGAATTTTAAATCCGGACAGTTTTGTCCTGCAAAATTCTATTACCTCATTTTCATTTAGCGAACAACCAGTTTTCATCACGACAAAGGCGCACGGAATTTCTCCCCATTTTTTATCCGGACGAGCTACTACGGACGCTTCGAGAATATTCGGATGCTGATAGAGAACGTTTTCAATTTCAACACTGCTGATATTTTCTCCACCTGAAATAATGATGTCTTTGCTACGGTCTTTCAACTCGATGTAACCATCAGAATGCATTACTCCGATATCCCCTGAATGAAACCAACCACCTGCAAAAGCTTGTTCTGTATCTTTAGGATTTTTAAAATATCCTTTCATGACTATATTCCCCTTCATCAGAACTTCACCCATTGTTTCACCATCAGCAGGAACAGGCTTCAAAGTTTCAGGATTAGCAACTGTCATTGCTTCCAGCACATGATAGCGGACACCTTGCCTACCTTTGAGTTGTGCTTGAGCTTTTTTGTCTTTTTCAGTCCAACCTTTCTGCCATTCACAAACAACAGCAGGACCATAAACTTCTGTCAACCCATAAACATGCGTAACATTAAATCCTGCTTCTTCCATTTGGGCAATAACAGTTGGTGGAGGAGGAGCGGCAGCCGTCATAATTTCTACTCTGTGCGGTAATTCCATTTGTTCTTCTTTCGGCGCATTGCAGATCATATTCATCACTATTGGTGCTCCACATAGATGCGTCACAAGATGGTCTTTAATAGAGTTATAAATATTTTTTGCAGTTACTTTTCTCAAACAAACATGAGTCCCACCTAGCATTGTAATTGTCCAAGGGAAACACCAACCATTACAATGAAACATAGGTAAGGTCCAGAGATATATTGGGTGATGTGGCATTTCCCAGGCTAACACATTCCCTGTTGCTAGCAGATATGCCCCGCGTGTATGATAAACTACTCCTTTCGGAGTTCCAGTTGTTCCAGAAGTGTAATTCAATGAAACGGCCTGCCAATCATCTTCCGGTAGAACTGCTTCAAACTTCCGATCACCCTCTTTCAGAAAAGTTTCATATTCAAGCATACCCAAAAATTCTCCAGATTCAGTTTCCGGATCATCAATGTCAATCACTAAGATTTCATGCTTAACTTTGGTTAAAGCTTCTTTTATCTGTGCAGAAAATTCACGATCGGTCAGTAAAACTTTTGTTTCAGCATGCTCAAAAATGTTGGCCAGTGTTTCTGATTCTAATCGTATATTGAGAGTGTTCAAAACAGCACCTGTCATCAACACTCCAAAATGAGCTTCAAAAATAGCTGGAATATTTGGAGCCATCACAGACACTGTATCTCCTTTACCTATACCACGTTTACTCAAAGCAGAAGCTAGCATGCAACAGCGGATATATGTTTCCTCCCAAGTCCAACACCGATTCCCATGAATTATGGAAGTATGTTGAGGATGTACTAAAGCAGTTCGTGTTAAAAATGTAATTGGCGAAAGCGGAGAGTAATTCGCAGGATTTTGTGGTAGACCGGTTTCAAAATAGTCACTCATAATTGATATTTTTTACAGCAATGTTTTGACTGATTTTATTTTAAACTAAATTCTTAACTAAAAAAAGTGGATGTGATTTAAAAAAATCGAAACAGTTGTCATATTTTTTGAAACGAAAGCTTATGAGGGATACAATTATATAGAATAATTTAAAAAGTAGTAAAAAGCTCGTCATACAATTTTTTTGCAAATTGTTTGATTAATTCACGTATGCTTTCAGAAAGTGAAATAGTTGAAACAATGTCTGAGTCATTGTCTCCTGATTCAGAAAGATTAACTTGAAGCATTTTCTCCTCCCACACTTTTCTACCAGTACGCAAGTCTTCCAGCATTACCTCACCATGTAAAATCGCTTTCATACCTGATGAAATTTTTTCTTTACTCATTCCTGACGAACTTGTTTCCAATTTTAACAAGGTAATTCTAAGTCTAAGATCAGCTTGTCCTGATGTCACAATTTTTACTGAGCTGTTTGAGCGAAGCAAGCGACTCAGTCGTTCAACCAAATCTGTTTCCAAACCAGCCTTAAACGTCCGATTCTGGATGGGCAGAATTGCGATAGTTTTTGCTTCGTTTGGCAGTACCGGGTTACTTCCTTCAATTACATAACCACATCCAGACAGAATCAGCGTAAGAAAAATTCTAAAAAAACATTGAAAAAATTGCATTTTCTTTTTTGCCATAGATTTAGCGGAATAATCCTGTAAGTTTTGCTAGATACCCATTTTGCAATAGAAAACTGTTTTCTATGAACCACTGTAAAAAATTAGAAATACATAGTCCGTTTTTGGAAAACTTCAATTCAGTTTTATATTTACAAATTTTCATGTCTCTTGTGGTTCATGCTGAGATTTATTATTTTATAAATAAACCAAAACAAGAACGCCCGTGTAAGTATATAGCTGTACTCCTTGTGGCATTTGTGCGAACTCGTAACCTCCAAAAAAACCTATAAGAGGGAAATCTCCCAACGTTTCCAGAATTAATTGCGTATCCACATTTGGTCTTCCATAAAGAGCTTCTCCACGAGATGCGCAATTGAAATAAATTCCAAAAGTTGGAACATTTCCATTTCTGTTTTTCAAGCGGGAGAGCATTGCCTGTAAATCTTGTTCAGAAGTTTCATTGTTACGATAAGCAAAAGAAACAACTCCGCCCTCTTGAACAATTTGAGAAATACTGATACCTTGCGATGCTACGTCAATCCTCGAAACATGTCGTGCCATTGATCCTCCTCCTGTAAAAACTGGTTGCTCAGGTTCAAGTGGGAAACTTAGTAACAGTTGCTGTGCGGCTAACTCCAAGTTGGGAAAACCCAACTCATTAGCTATTTCTTTAAACACTTCCAAGGCTGGTTTCCCATCAAGTGAAAGTATTAGATCGTCTTTTATTTCGGTGATAAACATCGGCTCTTCGAATGTCGTGCAGGATTGTGTTACCCCAGCACTAAATTCAGGAACACCGTCAAAAACTAGTCCACCTGCACCATTGAGAGTAACAATCTCTGGACCAAATTGAATAGAAGTTTCCTGGCTACCATCATTGCAAGATCCCGCTCCAAATACAGATGGTTGGTTTTTGAGGAAATTGAACATGTTGATAAAATTGTGCGGCTGATGCTGATAAACATCCGGGAAAAAAAATAATAATGGTTTTTCCCCACCAAAGCTCTCTAATGTTTCACGGAATTGTTGAGTAACTCCTGCGCTGTGTTCCAGTTCCTGGTATTTCGCAATTGCGAGAGTACGTAGCGCAGGGGTAAAACCTGCCATTAAAACTATTCCTGGACCACTTGAAATTTCACCTAGTCCAGAAAGCACTCCCATTCCACTGCAACCCGTGATACAATTACAATTTGTTTGATCTCGAATCAATTCATGCAATCGACCTGCATGGACAAAATGTGCAGGGGTAAAAAAAATCAAAACCCAATTCACTTTTGGAAGTTTGGCTTTTTTGACTGCTGAGTTCAACACTTCTGCAATCGCAACATCTGGATCTGTCTCTTTTGAAATTCCTACACCAATTCGGTTCACAATTACTCGTAATTAACAAATTAAAAAATTATGTGGCACCCAGATTGCTCTTTCAGATAAACACCCTGGTTTTTTCAAGAGAATAAAAACGAAATATTGATTTTTATGCTCAGACAAATGTTTGATTCGCCCAATATAAACCCAAAAATCCCTCAAAATGAAAATTCCTTCCGTGTTAAATCCAACAAAGTCATTATTTTTTTTGAAAAAATCCAGATTCGTAGACACTTTCCGAAAGTGATTTTTGTATTAGGTACTACTACTGTGATTGGCTGCAGCGGTATTGTCTGGAATAATCATGGAGACAGTTGTATCCTCATTTCTGAAAAACCACCTTTACGCCGAGTAATAAATTACAGTGATCATGAATTATGCGGACGAAAATTATCACCACGTATAGCGCCAAATCCAAAGACACGCCTGCAAACAGAATAAAAAAGAATACACACCCCAAGCAAATCTATAAAACCATAGTTACTAACATGTTTTTTAACAAACTTATAAAAAATTAACTCAAAACAGTTCTCGTGGAAATAGTTTCTGCTTCTAAGGAATTTGGAAGTGCCTCCGTAATTCGAACCGACAAAAGGTCCCCTGCTACTGCACAGGAATCTTTTATGTGAACTGAGTGGTTACCCCGTGTGCGTCCAGTAACGGAATTCTTACGGTAATGTTTCCCTTCTATCAGGACCTCCTGAATGGATCCAACTAGGGCTTCATTTTTTTCCTGTATGATTTTTTCATGAGTTTCTAGTAATGTCTGAAGACGCATTGATTTAATATCTTCAGGAAGGTGTTCAGAAAATTCTGCTGCACGGGTTCCAGGACGTGGTGAAAATTTAAACGAGTAAATTAAATCGAAACGTATCCTACGTACTGCCTCCATTGTCATTTCAAACTCTTCCTCCGTTTCTCCGGGAAACCCCACAATCAAATCTGTAGAAAGCGTAGCATCAGGAACTCGATTGCGTAACATAGTTACTTTTTCATAAAATGTTTCCATCGTGTACCAACGCCTCATTCTACGAAGAATACGATCCGAACCAGATTGTAGTGGGAGGTGCATCTGCTCGCATAGAGAAGGTATGGTTACAAAGGCATCAGCCAATTTTTCATGAAAATCTTTTGGATGTGGAGAAATAAAACGTAGTCGTTGCAAATTTTCTAGCTCATCCAAGCGGTACAATAACTCAACAAAATTAACTCCATTTGCCTTGTAGGAATTTACATTTTGTCCCAGCAGACAAATTTCCCTTGTTCCAGCAGAAATAAGGTGTTTTGCCTCTGTTATAATATTCTCTGGTTCTCGGCTGACTTCTAATCCTCTTGTATTTGGCACGACACAAAAAGAACAATGGTTGTTGCAACCCTTTGTGATTGCCAAATACGATTTTATTCCACAATGTTGGGTTTGTTGAAAAGTATTTTTCGGAATGAAGTTATGAACTTTTTTTCTAGCATGTCGTTGTGTTTGTATTATATCTTGATTATCGTTGATTTTCTTGAGCATCTTAGGTACTTCAAACAAATTATCCGTTCCAAAAATAAAATCCACACTAGATTCCCTACGTAAAATAGCATTCCCTTCCTGCTGAGCCACGCATCCACCGACACCGATTTTCAACTCAGGATTTTCTAATTTAAGTTTCCTTAGGCGACCTAATTCACTATATACCTTGTTTTCAGCTTTTTCACGGATAGAGCAGGTATTGAGAATAATCAAATCCGCATCGTCCGGATAATCTGTCTTTAAGTAATTTTGATGCTTTAGAGCTTCAAACAATTTTACAGTATCATATTCATTCATCTGACAACCGTAGGTTTGAATAAATACTTTCTTCACATTACCCTATTTGTATGATTTTTCCATTTCTGATTTGAAATGATTAGTCAAAAAATTTTCTCTCCCAATAACAAGGATTTAAAAAAATTCATTAAATAATCACTGACCATATTAAACAACAACTTCTCGCAAAATTTTAAATTCAAGCTCTTTTGCACAAATTTCCAACGCAACACTCCTAAGATCTTTTGGAAACTCAACGTAATAATCATCTCCATTACTTTGCCAAAGAGTTTCCTCTAATTGCATCCCATGAGCAGTGGATTTAACGAACTCAAACCACTCGTTATGATAGAGAACTTCAAATTTATCTATTAAATATTCACTGCCGTTTTTTGCAGAAATAGCCTCTACAAGATTATTTTGCTGTTTATTTTTTATAATGACAAAAGTCATTCGGAAATCAAATTTTCCCCACTGGAAATGGACAAATTGTTTTTTTTCTCCAATACCAGTTTTGAAAATATGGTAGTTTTGATGATCAACCGTATAGTTTTTCACAAAGTCCTCTTTGGTTAATAAAAAAATATTTTTACGAATTTAAGCTCAAATTAATTACTCCATTCTGCATCAAAAATCACCTATTTTTCAAGGAAAACTTTGATTTTTGCCAAGATTTCATCAATAGCTTCAGGTTTATACCATTCAATATTATTTTCTTTACGGAACCAAGTAATTTGTCTTTTAGCATATTGCCTAGTCCTTTTTTTTATTTGTTCGACCATTGATTCAAATTCCAACTTGCCCTGAAGGTATTGAACAATTTCCCTATAACCAATTGCCTGCAGAGGTTTAAGTTTTGGGGAATAACTGCTCAACAACTTCTCCACTTCCAAAATCCATCCTGACTCCAGCATAATATGCGTCCGCTGGTTTATTCGATCATATAGTGCTTCTCGTTCCCATTCAAGTGCAACTGCATGAAACAAATAGTTAGCTTTCGCAAATGGTTTCTTCTTTTGAAATGATGTTAGAGTAATTCCTGTTGAAAGCACTACTTCAAGGCTGCGTAAAATTCTTGCAGTGTCATTCGGATGCAGTCGCACAGCTCCTTCTGGATCAAATTTTTTAAGTTCTTCCCAACAATAGTGTGTTCCATGTTCAGAGTTCCAGTCTGTTACCTCTTTTCTAATATTTTTTGGAATTGCTGGAATTTTACTCATCCCGTACATTAGTGCACGGTAATACAAACCTGTACCTCCCACCAAAATTGGCAACCGTTTGCGTGAGACTAGCCTATCAATAATACTAGAAGCTTCCCTTGCATATTTTCCTGCAGAATATGATTCATCAGGATCAATAAGGTTCAATAGATGATGTGGAACAATTTTTTGATCATCAAAAGTTGGTTTTGCTGTACCGATATCCATTTGTCGATAAATCTGCATTGAATCAGAGCAAATTAATTCTCCATCAAAGTACTGAGCCAATCGAAGTGCCAAATCACTTTTTCCACTTGCTGTTGGTCCAGCAACCACTACTATTTTTGTAAAAATACTCATTAGATCTTGAAATAATATTAAAAAAATAATTGCACAACTTTTTTAACATAAATTAATTTTAATTTTTTTTAAACAAACATATTTTATTTCAGCCTTCTCTAAAAAATGATCTTAAATTTATAATAATTTTGTACTCAAAGAGTTTTCAAACTTAAATTCAGAACGGACCTTCAAAAAAAAATCATTGTAACGTCCATCACGCAAATCAGGGAATGTCCATGAAAATTTTCTATACCCCTCTTTGTTTTTTAGCAAAACAAGATCTGCCCAAACCCCATGTCCAATATAAATTTTTTGTGGTCCTTCTTTTCTAGAGAGAAGTACCACACGGTGTAAATCGATAAAGCCAGGATCCAAATTAATTCTCCTTTTGCCGTCTAGACTTAACTGATTTTCAATTTCTAACATTCTTATTTTCCAATCTACAGATGATTCCAAGCTGTAAACACCTCTTATGCTTAGAAAACGGCGTTTCAGTGCTACTCCCATTTCAGATGAATAATAATCTGTTTGGTCAAAAGAGTATTCCAGAGATTGGTGCTGGATTTCACGTTTTTGCTTTACCAACTTTTCTTTGGCTTGTTCTAGCCAATAAGGGTCCGAATAAAGCGCTCCAAAAATCAATTTGGCAAAATAATCATTTTTCAATTTGGTACCTTAGTGTTGAGAGTTTATACAGCATTTTAACTGATCTGTTGGAAGTTTGCTACTGTTTAAGAGGCCTTAGTTCGATAGAAACACATAGAAACTTTAAGGTCATCAGAAAAAATAAATCCAAAATGTATTCAACGGATTAGATTGAGAAATATGTCTGTTTATGATGTTATAGTGGTGAGAGAAATTTTTTGGGAACAACACATTTCATTGGTTGTGAAAATTCAGATTGTTTCAAAACTAAATACCATATTCAGATGAAGAAACTGCCACGTGACATAAGAATCATGATGATTATATATTTTGGATATTGGTTTCATTACGAACAACCGGAAAATTTTTGAAACTTCGGCAACATATTTTTGAAAAAAATTAGTTTATTTTGAAAAAAATGAATAGCCGTTTAACACATATGACACTAAAATCTTTTAAAGAATTAGAAATACATACTTCAAATTTACGTTTAGTTGCAAAATGCTGGGGTAATCCTGAAGGGTTCCCGGTACTTGCTTTACACGGATGGCTGGATAATGCTGCAACATTTGATCATTTGGCACC
>CAZOTX010000044.1:0-7928 GCA_964582835.1 uncultured Pseudomonadota bacterium
CATCGTCAATAAAACGTAGCCAGCGTGTGGTGAATTCAACATGCCAATAGACTTCGTCCTGAGTGATTATTTGAGTACCATCCATTGATTGTATTACCTTGATTAGTTTTTCTTTAGCCTCTTCAGTAGATGTTGCATAATAAATTGGTTTTATCCTATGTTTTGCATCACTCGATTGGCTCAAAACGCAATTGAGGCTACTTGGACAAGGTGCGAGAAGATTATTTTTCAGACCAAGATTTTGCGGACGACCAGCTGAAAAACCTTTAAAACCCCAAAGCATAAATACCACTCCAAGCAAAATTGTTATTTTTTTCAACACAATCAACTCATTTTATGAAATTGTCAGAAATCTTTCCATTTATTTCTCAGTTAAGAATCTTTCTTTAAAAATTATATAAGCCATTAGAATCAACGAACAATTTCACTCAACAGGTCATTTACAGCTCACAAAAATCTATTTTTAAAAATTTTTATGTGTTTGCTATGTACTTAGGACTTTTTTTTCCTTTATTAGGTTTTTTTAAAGCTAAATTGTTCTTATTATATTAGTCTAAAAGTGTTGTGGGAGGCAGCATAATTTGTCCTTGTAATTTGTTTAATAAAATTTAGCTAAGTTTGTTCCCCCAATGTGTATTGTCGGAACATAGTTTCATATGTCTAAATAGGTGAATTTGGCTGGATTCTTGTATTACACGAAGAAAAAACCATACCACAGATAACCAATACAGGAAACATGCAAGTATCTACAAAAACAGCTTCAGTGGCAAATAATCAAAAAGCGAAAAGTACTAAAACACCTACTGAAAATTCTGAAAATAATCAAAATTCAGTTTCAAAAAAATCTCCCCGTTTTCCTGGGAACTCAAAACTGGGACAGAAAACAATGCCGCCAAATCCTGAACTGAACAAAATTCTCAGAGCAGACTCCCATGGAAGTACGATGACTTTACGACGTACTTACGGCATGGTAGTTTCAGGTTTTGAAAACGTTGCTAAACAACAGCAACTATCTTCAGATGCAGCAGAGCAATTCGGAAAAACTGTGGACATACGAATACGGGAGTTAAACGATGAGTCAATCAGAATGATAGAAGAACTTCCTGAATATAAAAGTTTTGTATTAGATGACATAAACGATTTGGGAGATGAAATCAGTGAATTGATTCGGGATCCAGAAAACTACCTCAAGGCATTTGCACTACTGAAAAACTCCAAATTTGCTGTTTTGATGGAATCTACAGAAAGTGTTCACCGTTCCTTTGCTGAGTCAATGAAAGATAATGGACAGGAAAAACTGATGTTTGGAATGCTGGAGATGATCAAAGATTTAGGTGGTTTAGTGGGTTTTCAGGAATCTACTCAAATTAACCAGAAAGATAGCAGTGTGAATATTCGAGCATGAGAATCACCTAAAGCTATTCTATCTTGATAACTCCCGATCAATCCTTCCCCGCAAATGGTCTACAATAAACCCTGTTTAATTTTCGGAAAGCGCCATTTAACACTTACTTGACACAAAAAATGACAAATCAAACTCCTGAACATCAAGTCGGAATTCTTGGTTTAGGATTCCTAGGAAAAACTCTAGCTCATGCGTTTGGTACTTTTTCTAGATCTTGGGGAACAAAGCATAATGAAAAACTTACGGAAACTCCACTTCCCGTTTTCCTTTTTGACTGGGCTAACGAAAAAATCTGGTCTTCTTTGCCAGAATATGAGGTAACTTTAGTATTGACAATTCCACCGTTACTGAAGTCTCCTGAAGATGAAGCAAAGCGCCTACATTGTTGGGGTAAGTGGATGCAGAGCAATCTGCCGAAACTAAATCGCATGGTTTACATTTCCACCACCGGTGTTTATCCAAAACGCAATGGAATCTGGCATGAGAGTTCAGAATTTGAACCAGATACAAATTCTGGGAAACTCCGCCTTGTTACTGAAAATGTTCTTTCCAAATATTTCCATCTACAAATCATACGTCCTGGAGGTATATATGGTTCAGGACGTGGAATTGACATCCGTCTCAAGTCTGGTAAACAAATACCTGTTTCCAATACTCCCGTACACCGCATCCATGTTAAGGACCTGGCAAGAATAGTGTTTCATATTGTAAAAAATCCTAATGCCGACAAGTGTGTTAATGCAGTTGACCTTGAAGCAAAACCGTCATGGGAAGTCGCACGGTGGCTGGTAGAAAATCGGGATGATTTGACTGAGAAAATGCTTCCTAGTGCTGCCTGTTATTTGCCTGGGAATCCACAACGTTTTATTTCAAATCAACTTATGCTCGATCTGGGTATAACTCTAAGATATCCCACTTTTAGGGAAGGTATGGGGTTATAGTCTGAGAACCTAATCACAATTTGTCTTTTTTCTTGACAGTAATTTTTTAAAGCTAAAAAATGTTAGTCAGATTAAATCGTCTTTTTTTTAAGTTTAGCTGTCTTTTGATCTTGTGTCTCTTCTGTATGGGACTATTTACGGAATTGTTTGCACTGCCACTCAAGACTACAATTCTCGATCCTAAAAAAAAACCTGTCGGACGAGCTCTTGTTTACATTGATTATATTGAATTGCAGGAACTTGACGGTACTCCTAGGGGGCGTTTAGGATTCGTCAACATACAGGGTGGATTCCAAATGTTCGTGGTACGAGATGACGGACAGCGAAATTTAGTTGGGTCCGCAAAAAATCGTCAGCTATATGATAAAGAAGATAAATTAATCGGACACTACGATTGGACAACATTCTGGGCCTATGTTTATACTCCTGACGGTAAAAAACTTGGGAAAGCAAAGTGCATTGCTTTCCGAGGAATTTGTGCGGCAGGAATCGCAAGTTTTCTGACGGGACTTTTATAGTACTAATATTTTATGAGAGACATTTGGGAAGACCAGCTAAGCTGGCTTGAATCCGGAGAGCCTTTTGCACTCGCAAGGGTAATCAAGACCTGGCGTTCCGCACCTCGAAAATCTGGAGCCGGAATGTTGATCGGAAAAGGAATGAAGGTAGCAGGATCAGTCAGTGGGGGATGCATTGAAGGAGCTGTTATAGAGGAAGCCTTGGTTGCACTGGAAAAAGGTAACACCCGACTGCTAATTTTCGGAGTTGAAGACGAGATGGCTTTGTCCGTTGGTTTATCTTGCGGAGGAGAAGTAACAATACTACTAGAAACACATTGGGCTTTTTCAGAAAATCCACAAACAAAAAAAGTCTGGGACACACTTCAAAACTGCATCAAAAATAATAAACCTGCAGTTTTAATTTCACCTCTTCCTGTTGAAGATGACTCTTCATCAGCAGATCAAGCTACAGTGTTAATACTTCCAGAGGGAAAAAATGTAGGTGGAATGCAATATAATTTTGAAGAAACTCACGCATTGGCAGAAGAAGCATACAAGGAGCGTAAGAATAAGATTGTGGAGATTGGGGGAAAAGAATATTTCATCCAGATTTTTCCCCGCCGTGATCTGTTACTGATTATCGGTGCCGGGCACATCACGATTCCCCTGGTAAGATTTGCAAAGGAACTGGATTTCCACTGCATAGTGATTGACCCGCGCGGAGTGTTTGCAAACCCAGAACGCTTTCCTGTTCCTCCAGACCAGCTCATTTTAAAGTGGCCAGATGACATCCTGCCAGACCTTTCACTTAATGAAGACACCTACGCCATTTTACTAACACACGATCCTAAAATAGATGATCCCGCTTTACACATTTTACTCAAGAAAAACCTATCTTATATTGGGGCTCTTGGCAGCAGCAGAACACACGCCAAGCGGTGCACTCGTTTAGAAGAAGCCGGATTTGACGATATTTCAATAGCCCAAATCAAAGGACCCGCAGGTGCGGATATTGGTGCACAGACTGCAGCAGAAATTGCCCTCAGCATGATCACAGAAGTCGTAGCTGCCAAACATGGTAAACTGTAGCTGAAAAAATGATGCCGTAGAGGTTGCAAAATTATTAAGGCTCAATCCAACCTTTGGAACGTTCAACCGCACGGCTCCAATTTTTCATAAGTAGTCCAAACTCAGTTTTGGATTTGCTCGGTGTAAAGGTTTTTTCCTCCTGCCAAAGAATACTGATTTGTGACTGATCCCTCCAGACACCAACTGCTAGTCCTGCCAGAAATGCAGCTCCCATTGCCGTAGTTTCAAGAATCTGTGGCCGTGTAACTTTAAGTCCTAATAAATCTGACTGAAACTGACAAAGAAAATCGTTCGCCGCGGCTCCACCATCTATACGGAGTTCTTTGACTTCTTTACCGGCGTCGCTGGTAATACTACTGATAACTTCCGCTGACTGAAAAGCAATCGCTTCCAAAGAAGCCCGGACTATATGATTACGATTAGTATCACGGGTAATTCCAACGATGGTTCCTCTAGCATATGGATCCCAGTGTGGAGCACCAAGTCCGACAAAGGCCGGAACGACAAAAACACCCCCAGAGTCTGAAACTGATTCCGCCATGGCCTGTGTTTCAGTTGCGTCGTCAAAAAGCTGCAAGCCATCTCTAAGCCACTGGATCAATGCACCAGCGATAAAAACAGAACCCTCTAGAGCATAGGTCACTTCGTTACCAATTTGCCATGCGATGGTTGTCAGCAGTCCATGTTTGGAAAATACCAGTTCAGAACCAGTATTAGAGATCATGAAGCAGCCAGTTCCATAAGTATTTTTAGCCATTCCCGGCTCAAAACAAGCTTGTCCGAAAAGTGCAGCCTGCTGGTCTCCCGCTACACCGGCTATAGGGGCTTCTCCGCCGAATAAACCTGAATTAACCTGTGCAAAAACACCACTTGAAGGCTTGACCTCCGGAAGAGTTTCACGGGGGATACCAAAGTGGGAAAGAATATCATCATCCCACGAACAGGTATCAATATTAAATACTAAAGTTCTGGAGGCATTGCTGATTTCAGTCACATGAACCTGCCCTCTAGTTAATTTCCAGATCAGCCAGGAATCAACTGTACCGAAACAGAGAGCTCTCTGATTTGCAAGTTTCCGAGCCTGAGGAACATTTTCCAGAATCCAGCGCATCTTGGTGCCAGAAAAATAAGGGTCCGTGACTAACCCTGTTTTGTTTTTTAAAATTCGATCAAAGCCTTCTAACTTTAGTTCTTCACAAAAATCAGCCGTACGTCTGCACTGCCAGTTAATCGCAGGACCAATTGCTTCTCCAGTTTTTCTGTTCCAAGCAATTGTACTTTCCCTCTGATTTGTAATTCCAACAGCAGCAATATCCTTCATTGACCGTTTCGCCTTTACTAAAACCGCTTCTATAGTTTTCCTCTGGCTATCCCATATTTCTTCTGGAACCTGTTCAACCCAGCCGGATTTTGGGAAATAACAGGCCAATGGATCATTTGCTTCAGCAATAATTTTGCCATTTTCATCAAAAAGTATGGTACGGGAACTGGTGGTACCCTGATCAAGAGCCATTAAAATTTGTGACATTTTTTTCCTATATTAAGTTGTGGAATTTAAGAGGACAATTGCCTGGGCGGCAATCCCCTCTTCACGACCTATGAGACCCAGCCGTTCTGTTGTTGTTGCCTTGATAGAAACTTGTTCCATCTTGATCCTGAGAGTAGAGGCAAGGTTTTTTCTCATTTCCATGATATGAGTGGACATTTTTGGTTTTTCAGCCATGATGATGCTATCAATATTTGCACATAAATAGCCCTTTTCTTCAGCTAAATACCGTACATGGCTGAGAAGTTCTAGACTATCTGCTTTGTGATTTTTTAAGTCTGTGTCAGGAAAATGCATACCAATGTCTCCCAGAGCGAGAGCCCCTAGAATAGCGTCCATAACTGCATGAACTAGGACATCCGCATCCGAGTGGCCCAGAAGTCCTGTTGGATGAGGAATTTGTACACCTCCAATAATCAGTAGTCGATCCTCAATCAGTTTGTGGACATCAAAACCAATTCCTGTTCTATACATTCTTACACCAAATTAAGACTGTTTTGTAAATTTAACTCTAGAGTCATTTGCTCCTTTTATGTCTAAAATATTTAGACTTCCCCTGTATCGAATCTACCAAAATAAGAGTTTGTATGATAACATACTGATAAAGGTAAAATTAATTAAATTAGTTGGAGATGACATAACAAGCTTCCTAACTGTCCAGATATTAGTAACAAAGTTGATTATAACATCCTAAATAATATAAAATGTTCTTGACAAGATTTAAATTTATATGCATATAATCATAGTTTAACTAAATTACTTTTTTAGAAAAAGGTTATCCTCAAATGGATTTCAAACAGGCAATTATTGAAAACGCATGGGGTGGCATCAGCGTGGATTATGGGATGCTGCACTTTCAGCTTGCTACACCTGCCTTGGTAGTGATCATAATTTTATTTATGATTTTTGCTCTTAATAAGCTTTTTTTTCAGCCAGTTATAAGAACCCTAGATAATCGTAAAGAAATTATATCCAAAAGTCAAAAGCGTGTCATTCAGGTTGAAGTTGAAGTTGAACATCTCAAAAAAGATTTTCAACATAAACTTAATGAAGTGAAAGCTGAAGTTCTCAATATTCGTAATCTTGGACGTGAAAAAGGGATGGCTTCAAGAGAGGCCATGATTATTGAGGAAAGAAAAACTCTGCAGAAAGAGTTTGAAAACAATTTTGATAGACTTTCTAAGGAAATAAAAACTACTAAGACCAGTTTTTCTATACTGAATAAAGAATTATCTTTTTCGATCAGTAAGCAGTTGTTAGGCTAAAGAATACTCAGTTAAAACACAACAATGCAAGCAATATTGGCAATTACATTTGAATTGCCGTAGTCGAAAAATTGTTCCTCTCAGGCCACTATCACTTGTTGAAATATTATGCGACTTTTTACATTAGTAATGTTTGCCTCTTTCTGGAGCGCTGATCTCTACGCAGCTGTAAATAACAATGCAGGATCTCCTGTAATGGACTTTGTATGGAAGACAATTAATGTTACTGTACTTATTGCAATCATCTACAAATTTGCTAAAAAACCTTTAGGATCTGCATTAAAAAGTACAGCACTGTCAGCTAAGCAAGTGGTTGACGATGCAAGAAGTGCTGAAGAAAAAATCAATTCAGAATTAAGTGGAATGCGATTTCAAATATCTGCTCTTGAAAAAGAGGCTACCGAAATGGTGGCATCTGCAAAAAAGGATGCTGAAAATGAAAAATTGCGAATTATTGAAGAAGGTAGGCAAGAATTAGTCAGAATGAAAGAGCAGGCCCGATTTACCCTGGAACAAGAACGTAGAAAAGCAGAAGATGATTTACGAAACTGGATTGCTGAAGAAAGTGTGCGGTTGGCTGAAGAAAAGTTAAAAAAGGAAATGAATCAAAAGAATCAGACAAAACTGGTAAAAGATTATATGAATCAACTAAACCAGTCTGAAGGAGTCATTTGAGCCAGGGAGTCATTGCAAGACGATACGCTAAGGCCTTAATTAATTTGGCGGAAAAAGACCTTGAAAACACAGGTAAAAGTTTGGCTGCATTAGCGGAAGTGTATTCAAACTCTACAGAGTTAAGTGAAGTCCTTTCTAACACAAAAGTTTCCTCACAGATCAAGCAAAAAATACTGAAAAGAATACTGAAAAAAACAAAAGTTTCTAAACTTGTTGATACGTTCATATGCTACCTTTTAGCAAAGCGAAGGATAGTATTGTTACCTAATATTGAGCGGGCTTTTAATTTATTATTACAAGATAAACTAGGCCGTATAGAGGCAGGAATAACTGTAGCACAAGAAATTTCGGAGGTAACTGTTGGCAAATTGGAAAAAGCTATTTCTAGGTATTCCGGAAAAGAAGTCTCCGTTAACATTACCATAGACCCTGCCATCATAGGCGGAATCGTAACGCGTATCGGTTCCGTAGTAATTGATGGGAGTATTCACACGCAGTTAAATCAGA